>NZ_JBSHBW010000005.1:272634-359682 GCF_053612185.1 Streptomyces sp. NPDC054757 | reverse complement strand
CCGCCGGGTCATGCGATGCCCGGCGGGGCCGCTTCAGAGACTCGCCCTCACGGGAGAGCCGTACGTCACTTGTTGACGCAGGTGTTCCCGAGCGCCGGGTTCAGCAGCGCGATGATGTCGATGCTGTTGCCGCACAGGTTGATCGGGACGTCAATCGGAACCTGGACGACGTTGCCGGAGAGGACGCCGGGCGAGCCGACGGCCGCGCCCTCCGCGCCCGAGTCGGCCATGGCGGGCGCAGCGGCTCCCAGGGCCATCATGACGCCGGCGGCGAGTACAGCAGCCTTCTTGAACTTCATGTCGATCCTTCCCGCAGCGGTGTCTCCCGCAGCCACGACCATCGCGACGCGTGTCCAGTTGCCTTTTCACGAACACCGCTGCAGGACTGCTAACGACCGGTGCGCGCCGGGGAAACTCCGATCCGCCCCCCGGCCGGCAAATGGACCCGAATGCCTGCCGCGGCATTCCTGACGTGCCGCCGGTGTGCGGACACACGCGTGGCCGCCGCGACGTCCTGTCTGCGGCGGCCACGTGGGAGCTGGCGAAGCGGTCAGCCGCGGTTCGCCGCGCCGTTGCCCGAGAGGACCGGGATGTTGTCCAGGATGTGCGACAGGGCCTCGTCGCCCTTCGCCTGGGTGGAGTTCTCGGTGCACTGCTGGTTCTGCGGCGAGGACAGGACCGGGATGTCCTGAACGGTGATCGGGACCAGGCCGACGAGGGAGCCCACGTTGGCCTTGACCGGCACACCGAGGCAGGGCTTGTTCAGCGAGCCCTGGACCAGGCTGAGCTGCGGGCTCTGGGAGCCCTTGGTGGCCGAGTTGCCGAAGGCCTGCTCGGCGCCGTTGCCGCTGGCGGAGGTGGTGCCGTCGTTGCCGATGGCCATGGCCTGCGGGGCCAGGGTCGCTCCGGCGCCGACGATGGAGGCGGTGACGGCTGCGGTGGCCAGAATCTTCTTGATCACTGTGGTCCCTTTTCTGCATTTTTGCCCGGAAGTGGAGCACCCTGATCAACTCCGGGGGCCGAGTTTGGTTCCGCCCCTTCACCCGATTGCCGTAGCGCACGAGTGTGGCGGTCCGGCCGAGTGAGCCCTTCGTGCGCGGGGTGCGCCGTGTGGTGCGGTCCACCGGGGGTGGCTGCGGGTGGGCGGGGTGCCCGTCCGTCCGTCGAATTGGATTCCGTAATCGAGCGACCGGGAAATCCCGCACTGTTTCCTACGGCCATTCCCGCACGCGCCCAACGCGTACTTCTGCTGCCGGATACGCGCCGTCACCCGTTGGGGAGCTTTGCTGGCATATGGCGGACCCGCTGCCCGCTGTCACAAGGGAATTCAGGGCATTCGGCTGACCCGCCGCACGGCGGTATGTGCGCGTCCGGCCTGATTTCCACTCTGCTTTCTGACAAAGTGCACTCCTGCTTGGGCCACTTGGGCTGCCTGGACCCCATGGGTGGCAATTCTGTCGAGACGGGAGAGCCAGTCATGCGGGAAGCGACGGGTCCGGCTGTGCTGTACGGGTGGGGCGCACGGCCCCCCACAGCGCGTTCCGCCCCGCTCCTCCCGGCGGGCCGGAACTCCGGTACTGCCGTTCCGCAGCCCGTTCCCCCCCGCGCGGCGGACAGTCCGCACTTCCGCTTCCGCGCCGAAATCCGCTGGAATTGTCCCGGCGTTCTCACCGGGCGGACGTATTCGCGCCGCTGAGCCATCGCGCTCCGCGCATCCCGGGGAAACCGATCTCCGGGTCAGGTACTAGGGGAGCCGCACACGTGCTGCCAGAAAACATTTCTTCCGGACGGCCGCTGACGGTATTTCATCTCGTGCAGCCGGTGGAGGGCGGAGTCGCCCGTGTGGTCACCGACCTCGTGCGGGCACAAGTGGCCGAGGGGATGAGGGCGGTGGTGGCCTGCCCCTCCGGCGCCGGACTGGCGTCGGCGCTCGCCGGGTCCGGCGCGGAGGTACGCCCCTGGCGGGCCGGACGGGCGCCGGGGCCCTCCCTGCCCGCCGAGACCGCGGCCGCCGCCAGGCTGATCCGTGCCTGCCGCCCCGATGTGGTGCACGCGCACAGCTCCAAGGCGGGCCTGGCCGCCCGGCTCGCCGTACGCGGGCGCGTACCGACGGTCTTCCAGCCGCACGCCTGGTCGTTCGAGGCGGTGGGCGGCGGGACCGCGCGGCTCGCGCTGGCCTGGGAGCGGTACGCGGCCCGGTGGGCCGAGCGCGTCCTGTGTGTCAGCGAGGCCGAACGGAGCGCCGGTGAGGCGGCCGGTATCGACGCACGCTGGGCGGTGATCCGTAACGGCGTCGACCTCCGCGAGTTCCGCGCCGACGGCCCCGCTGGGCCCGGGGCCGCCCCGCTGGGCCCGGGGCCCGTCGTCGTCTGCGTCGGACGGCTCTGCCGCCAGAAGGGGCAGGACGTACTCCTGCGGGCCTGGCCCGAGATCGTCCGGGCGGTGCCCGGGGCGCGCCTGGTGCTGGTCGGGGACGGCCCCGACCGGGCACCGCTGGCCAGGACCGCGCCGCCCGGTGTGCTGTTCACCGGAGCGGTCGACCGGCCGCGCGCCTGGCTGCACGCCGCCGACCTGGTCGTCCTGCCGTCCCGCTGGGAGGGCATGGCGCTGGCCCCGCTCGAAGCGATGGCCTGCGGCCGGCCCGTCGTCCTCACCGATGTGAACGGCGCCCGGGAGAGCCTGCCGCCGGGCCACGAACGGCACGGGCTCGTCCCGCCGGACGACCCGCACACGCTGGCGCGCGCGGTGCGCGAACTGCTGGCCGACGCCCGGCTGCGGGAGTCGCTGGGCAGCGAGGCCGGGGCCCACGCGCGGGCCAACTTCGACGTACGGCACACGGCCGCCGCGGTTTCGGAGCTGTACCGGCGGCTCCTGGGGCTGCCGGGATCCACCACGAGGGAGCGCATCAGCCGATGACGACGGACAGCGCATCTGCTCCCCACGCGGGCCGGGGCGCCGGCCCCGGCACAGCCGTGCCGCCGCCCGCACCCACGGTCCACCCACCGCGCGCCGCGGACGGGCCGCGGCCGGGCCGGGTCAGGCCGGCGGGAGTGCGCCGGGCACGCGCCGCGGCCCCGCTGGCCGCCGGTGACACGCTCGCCCTGGCCGCCACCAGCACTCTGGTGCCGGGGCTGCGGCTCGCGCCGCTCGTGCTCGTACCGCTGGCGGCGCTCCAACTGGTGCTGCACGCACGCGGCGGCCTCTACCGTCGGCGCCTCTCGCCTTCGGCGCTGCTCGAACTGCCCGCGCTGCTCGGCCATGCGCTGATCCTGTGGTGCGCGGCGGCGGCGTGCCTCGCGGCTGTCGGCCCCTGGCGTGTCCTCGACTGGACGGTGCTGGCCGCCGCGGTCAGCGTGCACACCCTGACCGGCTGCGCGGTGCGCGGCGCCGTCCACCGGCTGATGCGCACCGCTGCCGCCCGGCGCACCAACTCGGCGCTGATCGTCGGCGGTGGCGCCACGGCCCAGCAGATCGGTGCCGCGCTGTACGCGCACCCGGCGTACGGCATGCGGCCGGTCGGCCTGGTGGAGAGCGGGGAAGGGCCCGGCGCCGACGCCGCCGCAGCAGGGGAGGGGAGTCCGGTCCTTCCCGTGCTGGCGACCCATGAGGACATCGGCCGGGCCGTCATCCAGACCACGGTCCGCCACGCCCTGTTCACCGGCCCCGCCGACCCCGCCCTCGTCCGGCTGCTCGGCGGATACGGCGTGCAGCTGTGGCTCGTCGACACGTCGGGGCCCGGGTACGGCAGGGCCCCGGCCGACCATCTGTGGGGGTTCGCCGTCCGGCCGCTGGCCGTGTCCGGGCACCGTACGCGCCGCCGGGGCAAGCGGCCCCTCGACGCCTCACTCGCCGCCCTCGCGCTGATCGCCGCCGCGCCCGTGATGGGGCTGTGCGCGCTCGCCGTACGAATCTCCGACGGACCGGGGGTCGTCTTCCGGCAGGAACGGATCGGCATGGACGGACGCGCCTTCACCCTGCTCAAGTTCCGTACGCTGCGCCCGGCCGACGACCACGAGTCGGCGACCCGGTGGAGCGTCGCCATGGACCACCGGATGAGCGGGGTCGGCAGTCTGCTGCGCCGGACCTCCCTCGACGAGCTGCCGCAGCTGTGGAACGTACTGCGCGGGGACATGAGCCTGGTCGGCCCGCGGCCCGAACGGCCCTACTTCGTCGCGGAGTTCTCCGGGCGCCACCCCGGCTACCGGTCCAGACACCGGATGCCCGTCGGGATCACCGGGCTCGCGCAGGTCAGCGGATTGCGCGGGGACACCTCCATCGAGGACCGGGCCCGCTTCGACAACCACTACATCGACAGCTGGTCGCTCTGGCAGGACGTCTGCATCCTGGTCAGGACCGCCGGCTCGCTCTTCCGCCTTGGGGGCAGCTGACCGTGACGGCTCTCACCCCGGCCCCCGCGCTGCCCCGGCCGCGCACCGCCCGGCCCGCCGCGCCGCCCGCCGGGCCGCTCGCCCGCTGGTGGCCGGTGCTGCCGGTGGCCGCGCCCGTGCTGCTGCTCGTCGTCCCCTTCGAGTACGGGAACGGGGCCAGCACCTCCACCAACATCTCCGCGGCCGACGCGGCTTCGGCGTTCCTGGTGCTGTACTGCGCGGTACGGATACTGCGCGGCCGGACCCGCCCGCTGAGCCCGGCCGCGGCCGCCGTCCTCGGCGTCCCCGTGCTGGGTCTGGCCGCGGCCACCGTGACCGCCGCCGACCCGGTGGCGGCGCTCCCCGGGTTCGTGCGCTACCTCCAGGTGTTCGTGCTGGTGCCCGCGGCCGTCGTGCTGCTGCTCAGGGACGCCCGTGACTTCCGGTGCGTGGCCGGGGCCTTCGTCGTACTGGCCCTGTTCCAGGGCGGGTTCGGCGTCGTGCAGTACGCCACCGGCAGCGGGGCCTCGTACATGGGCTCCGACATCCGGGCCGTCGGCACCTTCGGGCCCACCGACGTCATGGGTATGGCCACCATCGTGGCCTTCGGGGTGGTCGTCGCCACCGGGCACGCGCTGCGCCCGCCGCCCGGTGCGCCCCGCTGGGTCCGCCCGGCCGCGCTCGCCGCCGCGGTGGCGCTGGTGCCGCCCCTGGCGTTCTCCTTCAGCCGTGGCGCGTGGATCGCCACGGTGGCCGCGGTGCTCGCCGTCGTCCTGCTCGCCGGGTGGCGCACGGCGGTGCGGGCGCTGGCCGCCGTGGTCGCCGCCGCCGTGGTGCTGGTCGGCGGGTTCGGAGTCGGCTCGCAGCTCATCACCGAGCGGCTCGGCTCGATCACCCAGGTCACCGCGGCCCCCGACCAGTCGGTCACCGACCGGTACACGATGTGGGCGGCGGCGGTCGGGATGTGGCGCGACGAGCCCGCGACGGGCGTCGGCCTCAAGGGCTTCCCCGCCTACCGCGACGGACACGCCTCGCTGGGGCTCTCGTCGGGCTCCGACACGGCGGGCGCCGGCCACGCGTACCAGCGCCAGCCGCTGCTCTCGCCGCACAACATGTATCTGCTGGTCCTCGGCGAACAGGGGCTCGTCGGGACCACCGCGCTGGCCGGCAGCTGGGCCGCCCTCCTGGTGGGCGGGGCACGCCGGCTGTACGCGGTACGGAGACGCCGCGCTGCGGCCGTCGACTGCGGGCTCGTCGCCGTGGGGCTGATGCTCTGGCAGACGGTCGACTTCCTGTACGCGGACATCGGCGGCCCCTCCACCGCGCTCACCGGCATCGTCTTCGGGCTCATCGCCTGGTGGGCCCTGGCGGGGCCGGAACCGGGGCCGGAAGCGCGGGGGGAAGAAGCGCGCGGGGCGGAGCTGCCGGGGGCCGTCGGTGCTGCCGCATCGGTGGGGCCGGGGGCCGACCCATCGCCGACCGCCGAACTCACGGAAAATGTGAGGCCGTTGGATGAGTCTCCTGATTCCGCAGCGCCGACTGCCGTATCACCAGGCACCGTTCGGCCCGCCTCCGCATCGCCGGGCGCCGTATGAACGAGACGACCACCGGTGAGGGCGCGCGTGCCGTGGCGAGGACCGCGGTGTCCTTGCCGGCCGCCGAGGCCCGCAGGGCCCCCGCGCCGCAGCAGGCGCCGCCCCGGCTCGGGAAGGTGCTGGCCAGGGCCGCGGCGCTCACGGCGGCGCTGACCGTCGCCGGTTCGGTGCTCGGTCTGGTCCGGGACGAGAGCATCGCGCATCTCTTCGGCGCGGGCAGTGACAGCGACGCGTTCCTGATCTCCTGGACCGTGCCGGAGATGGCGTCCACGCTGCTCATCGAGGACGCGATGGCGCTGGTGCTCGTGCCGGCCTTCGCCCACGCGCTGGCCCGGCGCGCCGCGGGAGAGCACCCCGACCCCGTACGGAGTCTGGTCTCCGCCACCCTGCCGCGCCTCCTCGTCCTGCTCGGCTGCACCACCGGGGTCCTCGTGCTCGGCGCCCCGGTGATCGTGGACCTTCTGGCGCCCGGTCTCGCCGAGCCTGGGGTGGCCGTCGCGTGCACCCGGCTGACCGCACTGACCGTGCTCTCGTTCGGGGTCACCGGCTATCTCAGCGCCGCGCTGCGGGCCCACCGCAGCTATCTGCCGCCCGCCACGATCTACGCCGCCTACAACGTCGGCATCATCGCCACCATGGTGGTGCTGCACTCCCTGTGGGGGGTGCGGGCGGCCGCCGCCGGGGTCGCCGCGGGCAGCGTCCTGATGGTGCTGGTCCAACTGCCCTCCTTCGTACGGCACATGGCGGTACGGCCCACCGGCGGCGACCTGCTCATGGGCGCCGCGGCACCGGCCGCGCCCACCGCCCGGCCCGCGCTGCCCGCCGTACTGGCGCCCGTCGTCGTCTTCACCGTCTGCCGCCAGTCCCAGGTCCTCATCGAGCGGTTCCTGGCCGCCTCGCTGCCCGCCGGGTCCATCTCGCACCTGAACTACGCGCAGAAGGTCGCGCAGGTGCCGATGATGCTGTCGCTGATGATCTGCACGGTCACCTTCCCGGTGGTCGCCAAGGCCGTCGCCGACGGCGAGGGCGACCAGGCGCGCCGCCGGGTCGAGCGCGATCTGGCGCTGGCCGGGGTCGTGGTGCTGACCGGCGCCGCGGTGGTCATCGCCTACGCCCCGCAGATCATCGACATCCTCTTCCAGCGGGGTGCCTTCAGCCCCGCCGACACCGCTTCCACCGCGTCCATCATGCGGGTCTACGCCCTCGGGCTGCTCGGCCAGTGCCTGGTCGGGGCGCTGGGCCGGCCCTTCTTCTCGGCGGTACGGCCCACCTGGTTCCCGGCCGCCGCGATGGCCGCCGGGCTCCTCGTCAACGCGGTCGCCGGTGCCCTCACCGTCGCCCCGTGGGGCGTGTACGGCATCGCCGCATCCAACGCCCTGGGGATCACCGTCACCGCCGTGCTCCTGCTCCGCGGGCTCGGCTCGCGGGTCGTCTCCATCCACGTACGCGGGGTCGCCGTGACCCTCGCCAGGCTGTCCGCCGCCGCTGCCGTGGCCTGTGCGGCGGGCCTGCTGCTCGGCCCGCTGGTGCCCGGTGCGGTGGCGAGCCTGGCAGCCGGGTGCCTGCTGGTGCCCACCGTGTTCGCGGCGGCGGCGCTCGCGCTGCGCGCCCCCGAAGTCGTCGGCCTGCTCGATCTCACCAAGCAAAGGTTCCGCCATGTCCGCTGACACGGCGTCACGCGACGCCGCCCCGCCCGCGCCCCGGTCCCGTATCCAGCCGTGGATCCTGATGTACCACTCGGTGGCCGACCCCGCCGACGACCCGTACGGCATCACCGTCGCCCCCGGGCGCCTCGACCAGCAGCTGCGGCTGCTGAGGCGGCGCGGGCTGACCGGTGTCGGGGTCGGCGCCCTGCTGCGGGCCCGCGCCGAGGGGCGCGGGCGCGGTCTGGTCGGTCTGACCTTCGACGACGGCTACCGCGACTTCACCGAACAGGCGCTGCCGCTGCTGAAGCACCACGGCTGCACGGCAACCCTGTTCGTGCTGCCCGGCAGGCCGGGCGGTGAGAACGCCTGGGACCCGCTCGGCCCACGCAAGCCCCTCCTCACCGAGGACGGCGTCCGGGCCGCGGCGGACGCGGGCATGGAGATCGGCTCGCACGGTCTGTACCACCGGGACCTCACCGAGCTGGCCGACGACGAGCTGCGCGAGGAGACCCGGGGGAGCCGCGAGCTCATCCGGCGGATCACCGGGGCCGCGCCGGAGGGCTTCTGCTACCCGTACGGAACCGTCGACCGGCGGGCCGTCGACGCCGTGCGCGACGCCGGTTACGGCTACGGCTGCGCCATCGCCCCCGGGCCGCTCGCCGGGGACCACGCGCTGGCCCGCACCCACATCAGCCACGCGGACCGGGGCCTGCGGCTGAACACCAAACGGGCGTTGCACCTGCTGCGGCAGCTGACGGCCGGAGGCGGCCGGTGAAGGTCCTGCACATCATCACCGGGCTCGGCGTCGGCGGGGCCGAACAGCAACTGCGGCTGCTGCTGAGGAGGTTGCCCGTCCACTGCGATGTGGTCACCCTCACCAACCCCGGCCCGGTCGCGGACGGGCTGCGCGCCGACGGGGTCTCCGTCACCCATCTGGGGATGGGCGGCAACCGCGACCTGGCCGCGCTGCCCCGGCTGGCCCGGCTGATCAGGCGCGGCCGGTACGACCTGGTCCACACCCATCTCTACCGCGCCTGTGTCTACGGCAGGACCGCCGCCCGGCTGGCCGGGGTCCCCGCCGTCGCCACCGAACACTCGCTGGGCGAGCGGTCCATCGAGGGCCGCCCGCTGACCCGCTCCACCCGTGCGCTCTATCTGCGCACCGAGCGCTTGGGCTCGGCGACGGTCGCGGTGTCGGCGACCGTCGCCGGCCGGCTGCGCGGCTGGGGGGTACCGGCGCGGCGCATCCATGTCGTACCGAACGGCATCGACGGGTCGCGGTACCGGCACGACCCCGGGGTCCGGGCCGCCACCCGGGCCCTGCTCGGGATCCCGGCCGGTGCGTTCGTGGTGGGCGGGGTCGGCAGGCTGGTGCCGGGCAAACGGTTCGACCTGCTGGTACGTGCGGTCGCCGCGCTGCCCGGGGTCCGGCTGCTGCTGGCCGGGGACGGGCCCGAGCGGGAGGCGCTGCGGGGGCTCGCGGAGCGGCTCGGAGCCACCGGCCGCATCCACTTCCTCGGCGAGTGCGACGCGCTGCCCGGCGGACCGCACACCGGACCGCACACCGGACCGCACACCGGACGGCACGCCGGACCGACCGTTCCCGCCGTCCTGGACGCGGCGGACGTCTTCGTCTCCACGTCCGCCGAGGAGTCGTTCGGGCTCGCCGTCGTCGAGGCGCTCGCCGCCGGTCTTCCCGTCCTGTACGCCGCCTGCCCCGCGCTCGACGACTTCTCCCGGGAGCCGGTGCCCGGGGCGGTACGGGTGCCGGGCGGCGCCGCTGCCTTCGAGGCGGCGCTCCGCCACCAACTTGACCTGGGCGCAAGGAGGCTGGCGCCCCCGGCGGTGGCCGGCCACTACGACATCGCGCGCAGCGCGAGCGGCCTGCTCGGCGTGTACACGCACACCGTCGGGGCCGCCCCGGCCGTTCCACGCGTACGCCCGCCGTTCGTGACCCCCGTTCCGTAGCCGGGACGAAGCCCCGGCCGAGCCCGGCCGAGCCCCCGGCCGGGACGAAGACCTCAGCCGGGACGAAGACCCCGTCACCACGCCGTCACCACGCCCGTCACCCCGACCGAGAAGTGAGCCCCATGTCTGATTCGACCCGCGAAGAACCCCGCGCCGTCCGCATCATCCGGAACTCCGGGCGGGCCGTCCGCCGTCGCGCCGCCGCGCTGCCGGTCTGGTGGCCGCTGCCGCTGTGCGCCCTCGTCGGTGTGGCCGGCGGTGCGTCCTACAGCGCGCTCGCTGCCCCCCAGTACGCCGCCACCAGCTATGTCGTCGCGGCCCCCGCCAAGGGCTCCGACCCCGCCACCGCGCTCGGCTTCGCCCAGGCGTAC
Source organism: Streptomyces sp. NPDC054757 (assembly GCF_053612185.1). Taxonomy (NCBI): domain Bacteria; kingdom Bacillati; phylum Actinomycetota; class Actinomycetes; order Kitasatosporales; family Streptomycetaceae; genus Streptomyces; species Streptomyces sp. NPDC054757. Next base: position 349,735 of record NZ_JBSHBW010000005.1, on the reverse strand, counting down.
GGCCGTATCTCCACCAGTACGTCGACCCTGGCCGCGGCCCAGCGCGCGGCGGGTGTCCCGGCACGGACGCTGGGCCGGCACGTACGGACGGAGACCTCGCCCGAGTCCCCGATGATCGGTGTCACCGGAACCGCGACCCGCCCCGGCAAGGCCGCCGACATCGCCAACGCGGTGGCCGGGGCGATCACCACCGGCGGCAACGGCGCTGCGGCCAGCACCGGCGTCCGTCTGGTCCTGTTCTCGAAGGCCGTCGCGCCGTCCGCCGCCGTCTCGCCATCGGCGCCGGTCAGCATCGCGGTCGGCGGCTGCGCCGGCGGTCTCGTCGGCGCCCTCGTCCTGCTGGTCCGTCCGCGCCGCCGCCAGTGGAACCCGGGCACGGCGGTCCCGGCGCCCGCCCAGGCGGCCGGCCCCGACGCGCTCGCCGAGCCGGGCCGGCCCGCCCAGCTGACGGAACACGCCTGATGTCGGTGGCCACCGGGACGGGGACCGGTACCGGGAACAAGGCCGGCGCGGGGGCCGGAACAGCGGCTGGTGCCAGGACCGGCACCGGGACCGACACCAGGACCGGTACCGGGGCCGGTCTGTCCGTGACGCTCTGCCGCGACGAGCGGCAGTTCGCCGCGCTGGAGACCCAGTGGGCGGCGCTGCACCGCGGCTGCGCCGCCGCCACCCCGTTCCAGAGCCACTCCTGGCTGTACTCCTGGTGGCTCTCGTACGGCACTCCGGGGCGGCTGCGGGTGGTGCTCGTACGGCGCGGGGGGCGGTTGGTGGGGGCGGCCCCGCTGATGCTCGCCCACCGGCCGCTGCCGCTCCTCGTCCCGCTGGGCGGCAGCATCTCCGACTTCTCGGACATCCTCATCGACGGCACCCAGCCGCCCGGCACGCTCGCCGCGCTCACCGAGGGGCTGCTCCGGGCGGCCCGGCACACGGTGATCGACCTGCGTGAGGTACGGCCGGGTGCCGCTGCCGAGCGGCTCTACGACCGCTGGCCCGGCGCACGGCGCAGGCTCAGCGACTCGGTCTGCCTCGAACTGCCCGCCGAACCCATCGAGCAGCTGGTGAAGCGGCTCGCCTCCGCACGGGCCCAGCGGGTCCGGGCCAAGCTGCGCAAGCTCGACGCGCTGGGGATCGAGGAGCGCGATGTCGCGGAGCACGAAGTGCCCGGCGCCATCCGGGAGTTGCTCCGGCTGCATGAGCTGCAGTGGCGCGGCCGGGGGGTCACCCCCGAGCATCTGAGGCCCCGGTTCGCCGAGCATCTGACGCGCGCCACCCGGCGCATGGTCAGGGACGGCGACGCGGTCCTCACCGAGTACCGGCTGGACGGGGCGGTGGTCGCCGCCAATGTCACGCTCCACTCCGCGCAGCTCAGCGGCGGCTATCTGTACGGCGCCGACCCCCAGCTCCGTACGAAGAAGGTCGACGTCGCGGCGATGCTGCTGCGCCGGGACGCCCGGAGCGCCGCGGAGAGCGGCCGTACCGTCATCAGCCTGCTGCGCGGCACCGAACCGTACAAGAGCCACTGGCGCCCGGCCGTCGTGACCAATGAGCGGCTGCTGCTCGCACCGGCCCCGCTCACCCCGGTGCTGAGTCTGTACGCGGCCCAGCTTGCGGGCCGTGACCGGGCGGCCGCGACGGTGAACTCGCTCCGGCCCGTGGTGGGCGAGTGGCGCACCCGGCTCAGTACCCGGCTCGGCGCCCGGACCGGCACCCGGGAGGCGGCGGACGGCCGGTGACCGCCCGCTGCCCGCCGCCCGCCGTGCCGCCGCCCGCCGTCCTGCGCTCCGCGCCCTGTCACTCCTCCGGCAGGGAGACGCAGATCTTGCGGGGCTTGAACCAGGGGCCTGACCACTCGCCCAGGTCGACCCGGATGCACCACTGCTTGTGGCCCGTCGGATGCGGCTTCGGCTTCGTGCCGGGCTGTGTACTCGGCTCGGTACTGGGCTCAGTACTCGGCTCGGTGCTCGGCTCGGTGCTGGGCCTGTTCGGATCCGGCCTGGCCTCCTGGGACACCTTGGCCCGGAAGACCTTCGACGCGTCGGGGTTCTCGTCGCACTGCCACACACCGTGCGGGCAGTAGTCGGTGATGGTCTGGTACAGCGGTTTGTGCGCGTCGAACCAGGCCAGCATCCCGCGCATGTACTCGGTGTTGTCGCCGTTCCTGTAGAGGCCCCATTCGGGGTAGGAGATCTGCTTCTTGTGCGCGGCGGCGAAGTCGACCTGCTTCTGCAGCCCGTACGCCCCCTTCACCTGGTCCTCGAAGCTGTCGCCGGGCGGCTGGTCGTACGAGTCCATCCCCACGATGTCCACCGTGGCGTCGCCCGGATAGCACTGGGTCCAGGGGATGTCGTCCGGGCCGCGGTTGGGCGTGAAGTCGAACTTGAACTTCTGGCCGGGGACGGAGCGCATCGCGGTGACGATCCGGTTCCAGTACCTCTTCCAGCCCTGCGGATCGGGGCCGCAGCGCTGGGTGTAGGTGGTGCCGTTCATCTCCCAGCCCAGCACGATCACCGTGTCGGGGATCCCCAGCTTCACCAGCCGGGTGGCCAGTTTGCGGTAGTGGTCGTCGAAGTCGCCCCGGGCGCCCCGGTGGATGAGGTCCCGGACCTCGTCGTCCGGCAGACGGTCCTCGTTGTGCTGCTGCATGGGCACGTTGAGCACGAACATCCGGTCGGGATCGGCGCGGCGCCACTTCGCCCAGGGGCTGAGGAAATCGGGCTGCCCCTCGATGTTCGACCAGACGTCACCCGGCAGATAGGTGTGCCCCACCCGCAGATCGGCGCCGTCCAGCCAGTGCGAGAGGTCGGCGATCCGTGCGACGCCCTTGGGGCCGTAGTCCAGGTACGCGCCCACCGCCGGGACGGAGTCGTCCGGTTCCGCGGGGAGGGGGCCCTTCCGCTCCTCGGCGGCGGAGTCCCCGGCCGCGGAGTCCTTGGCTGTGGAGCTCTGCGGCGCCGGGTGCTGGGGGGCCGGCCCCTTCGGCGCGTGGGTTACGGAATTCCCCGGCGCCGCCGGGGCGGATCCGGTGGGGGACGGAGCGGGAGCGGGCCTGAGCGCGCCGTACGCCCCGCCCGCTCCGGCCACGAGAAGACCGGTGGCCACGCCCGCGATGCAGGCGCCCCTCAACCGACGTCCTGGATGGGGCATGGGCCTCTCCTCGTTGACTCGTGCAGGTGACGGAACATGCGGACGCGTCGTCCGCGGACTCGTGCGCCGTTGGTCAAACCGTCTCCCCGATCGGTCGTACGGGCGCGCTGCGCTGGGCCATCGGTGCGCAGCGTGACCCTCAGTCAGCTCCATCCAGGTGAACGGCGTGACGTCCGGGCCACCGACCGAACCGGGGCCGGGCCGTGCCGGGCGACGGGGAGAGGCGGGGCCGTACGGGGAGGGCCGGGGCAGTAACGAATGCAACGGGAGGTCGTTGGTCAAGGCGTCGCATGGGAAAGAACGTTTCCCCCGCGGACTGCCCAGGGCCCGCCTGGTCTTGGGCGGTCCGCACCGGCGGCCGGCGCCCTACCGGTCATTTGCGGATGGTACGAGGCCGGTTTGCGTTCGGTTCGTGATCGTTTCGCGAGCGGTCCGCGGCGGTCGGTTCAGTCTTCCGGGTGAACGACCGCCCTGGGTGCCCCGGGCCGCCGCTAGGGTGCCGAGCCATGACCGCATCGCATACCGACACAAGCAGTGTCCAGCGTGACCAATTGGGCACCCTCTCCGTACTCGCCTGGTCCGGCGACCCCGAAACGAACAACACGCCCTATCTGCTGGCCTACTCACTCGGTGACGGCAAGGACGGCGCCGAGGCCGGCGAGGCCGCGGTACGCCTGCTCTTCCACGAACTCGGTATCCCGCTGGGCACCTCCGTCGCCGACGGCTCCCGGCCGGGTTTCCCGGTCAGGCTGCTCGTCGAGGGCGGCCAGGCCGCCGTCAACATGCCGTATCTGAGTGCCCAGTGCCCGGTCCCGCCGGAGTGGCTGAAGGCCGTGGCCGACCGCCGCGAGGTGCACTTCATGTTCGCGAGCAAGCCATGGCCGCAGGCGGTGCCGGGCCGGCCCGTGTCGGAGGAGATCCTCGGCGCCTTCGTCGGCGACGAGGCCATGCTCGCCACGACCGCGCACTGCATGCTGCCGGTCACCCAGCTGCGGAAGTAGCCCCGGGCCGCGGGGCGCGGGGCGGGACCGGGGGTACGCGCCCCCGGCCCCGCCCCGCCGTCATACGCCGCTCTTCGGCGCGGGCGGTTCGAAGGTGAACCGCAGTGCCCGCACCCTGTTGTCGAAGTTCGAGCCCGCCAGATCCGGCAGGCCCACCGCGCGGAGCGCCAGCGGGCGGCTCAGCAGCTCCCGGAAGAGCGCCTTGATCTCCTGCCGGGCCAGGTGCGAGCCCAGGCAGAAGTGCGGGCCGCCGCCCCCGTACCCCAGGTGCGGGTTGGGGGCGCGGGTGATGTCGAAGGCGTCCGGATCGGCGAATACCGCCTCGTCGCGGTTGGCCGACGCGTAGTAGAGCACCACCTTGTCGCCGGGCCGGAAGAGGTGTCCGCCCAGCTCGTACTCGCTCCGTACCGTCCTGCGGAACTGGATGATCGGCGTCGAGTGCCGTACGACCTCGTCCACCGCCCCGTCCGCGTACCGCTCGAAGTCCGATGCGAGCAGCGCCCGCTGCTCCGGGTTGTCGGTCAGCAGCGTCAGCGCGTGGGTGATCGCGTTCCGGGTGGTCTCCACACCGGCCACCATCAGCAGCGAGAAGAAGGAGCCGAGGCTGCGGGCGCCTAGCCCCCGCCCGTCCACATCGGCGCGCACCAGCGCGGAGATCAGGTCGTCGGTGGGGTGCCGGCGCCGCTCACGGCCCAGCGCCGCCATCATCAGATGCATCCGGGCCAGCGCCCGCAGTCCGCGCCCGGGGTCGCGCAGCCGGGCGCCGATGCCGCGCTTCACGCCCGCGTTCTCGGACGCGTGGTCGATACGGCCCGCGATGTCGGCGCGGTAGCGCTCCGGGATGCCCATGAGGTTGCAGATGACCTCGAACGGCATCCGCGAGGACACCGACGCCACGAAATCGTCGGGGCGCCGCGCGATCATGTCGTCCACGACCCGCTCGGCGACCCGGCGGATGTCCTCGTCGGCCGCGGCGAGCAGCCTCGGTGTGAAGGCCCGGGAGACCACCCGGCGGAGCCGGGTGTGGTGCGGGGCGTCCAGGTTGACCATGGAATCGCCGAACAGGAACCTGACCCAGCGGGCGGGCTCCGGTGTGGTGACACCGGGGGCGCTGGCGAACACCTCCGGCAGCCGGCTGGCCCGTACGACGTCGGCGTGCCGGACCAGTGCGTAGAACCCCTGCTCGGGCCTGCGCCGGGTGGCCGGACGCTCGGTGAACCAGACGGGGTGGTCGACCTTCCTGAGCGCGGCGAAGGCCGCCAGCCTCACGTCCGGGGGCAGTTGCCAGAACGACGGGTCCGCGAGATCCGCCCCCGCCGGGCGGGCCGGGTGCGCCGGTCGCCGCACGGCGGGCTGTGCCGGGAGCCTCATCGCCACGGTGTCCTTCCCCCGGGCCGCACAGCCCTGGTCCGGCGGTCATCGTGGCGCATCCGCGGCGTAACGGCCCTGCCCCCGCCGGGCCGGGCGGACAAGTTCCCGCTCCGGCGCAGGACATTCCCCCCGTACGGCCGAACGGCCGCCGGGCCGGCCGCAGTCGGGTGAGCCGGAGCCGCTGGTCGGCGCGCCGTTGAGGTGACTTGTCTGAAGAACTGTTTCCTCGTGCCGTCGTTGTCACCGACGAGCCGCGGCCCGGCGTGCATCACGCGCGTCGGGCCGCGCTCGCCAGCGGGCTGAACCGGAAGGAGTCAGGAATGGGAGCGTCCACGCGCGGCATGGCCGGGAGGGAGCGGCGGGAACGGTTGCGCCGGACAGGACACCCGGAGCGGGCGGGCCGCCCGGAACCGGTGGATTCGCCCGTGCCGGTGACCCGGCGCGGCGCGCTGCGCGCCCTGTTCGCGGTGGGGGCGGTGGGCGGCACGGCCGGGGCGCTCTCCCCGATCGTGCGGGCCGGCGCCACCGGCCGCGAGGGCGACGACGGCAAGGGGGTCCTGTCGCCGGGGCCGCCGCAGGAGCTGCGGGACGTGTTCGACGAGGTGTACCGGGGCCGCCGCATCCGGGGCAGGACGGTGGGCGACTCCACCGAAGTGACCGTCGACGGCAGGCCGCTGCACCTCATGCGGCGGGCCGACGGCAGCTACCTCAGCATGGTCGACCACTACGAGTCGTACCCGACGCCCCTGGCGGTCGCGCGCGGCGCGGTCGACGAACTCGGTTCGGCCCAGCTGTCGTTGACCTCCATGCACCAGCTCTGACCGGGGAGGTTCCCGACTCGTGTACACGCGCAAGAACCAGAAGAACCTCACCGCGGCGGAGAAGCGGCGGTTCGTCTCCGCCGTACTGGAGGTCAAGCGATCCGGCCAGTACGACGACTTCGTCCGGACACACGGCGAGTACTACGTGCCGGACGGCTCGCAGGGGAAGCGGGTGGCACATATGGCACCCACCTTCTTCCCCTGGCACCGCCGTTTCGTGCTGGAATTCGAGCGCGCTCTCCAGGCGGTGGACCCCAGTGTCACCGTGCCGTACTGGGACTGGACGGCCGACCAGTCCCCGGCCGCCGGGCTCTGGGGGGACGACTTCCTCGGCGGCGACGGCCGGCGGTCCGACCAGCAGGTGATGACCGGGCCCTTCGCCTACCGCGAGGGGAACTGGGACATCACGGTCGGGGTGACCGAGAACCGGTTCCTGACGCGCGACTTCGGCCGCCACGCCCGCCCGGTGCCGCTGCCGAGCAGGGCCGATCTGGCCCGCGCGATGAACGAACCGCTGTACGACGCGGCCCCCTGGGACTCCACCGTGCCGCACGGCTTCCGCAACACCTTCGAGGGCTGGTCGGTCGGGAACGGGCCGGCCTGGCGCAACCACAACCTGGTGCACCGCTGGGTGGGCGGGGCGATGAACACCGCGACCTCGCCCAACGACCCGGTCTTCTGGCTGCACCACTCCTTCTGCGATCTGGTGTGGGACCGCTGGCAGAAGGCGCATCCGCACGCGGGATTCCTCCCCGCGCGGAAGCTCTCCCCGGGCGATCCGCAGAGCGGCCGGGTCTTCAGCCTGGACGAGCCGATGGAGCCGTGGGGCGTGAAGCCCTCGTCGATGCTGAGCCACGCGTCCCTCTACCGGTACGCCTGAGGACTCCACCGGTACGCCCGAGGCGGCCCCGCGTACGCCCGAGGCGGCTCCGTGGGCCCGAAGCTTCCCCCGGGCACGGCCTGAGGCGGCGTCCGGTGACGCCCGATGCGGCTCCCGCCCCCGGACACACCTGTGGCCACCCCCGCGGAGGGGGTGGCCACAGGTGGAGGGAGGTGCTGCCTCCCGTCGTCTCAGCTCGGCCGGACCGGTGAGCCGGTCTCTCAGTTGCCGTAGCCGTCGTCGCCGTAGCCACCGTGGCCGTGGTCGTGCTGGCTGGCGTTGACGCAGGTGTTGCCGAACGCCGGGTTGAGCAGACCGATGACGTTGACGGTGTTGCCGCAGAGGTTCACCGGGATGTGGACCGGGATCTGGACCTGGTTGCCGGAGATGACACCCGGGGAGCCGACAGCGGCACCCTGGGCTCCGGCGTCGGCGGCGGCCAGACCGGCGGAGCCGGCCAGGACGGCGCCGGTGCCCGCGAGTACGGCGGCGGCCTTCGCGATACGCGACATTGCGTTCTCCTTGGAACAGTGGAACGGGAACGGTGAACAATCGGGGTCAGCCGCAGGATTCACGGTCTGACGTGTCGTTCAACGCCGCAGCGCACCGGCGGTAACGGATGACGATCAAAGTCGCCGGGGGCGGGTGCGGGCCGGCGGGCTCAGCGGCGGACACCCGCCGGGCAGCGGACCGGGTCGGGCGATAGGCTCATTCGGGGCATTTGCGGCGTAACGCGTCCGGCGCCGCGCCCAGGCTCCGGCCGTGCCGATCGGGCAGCGTCCGAGCCCATCCGGCCGCACCCACTCCCACCTGGGCTTCTTCCGTGTTGCGCATAAGGCCGGGATAAAAGTTGAGTGGACCCGACTCAGGTCGGTTGACTCCGCAGGATCTGTCGTGCACTCTTGAGCCAGTTCCACTCAAGTCAGCTGGAGGATTCACCATGGCACGTGCGGTCGGCATCGACCTGGGCACGACTAACTCCGTCGTCAGCGTTCTCGAAGGCGGCGAGCCCACCGTCATCACCAACGCCGAAGGCGCCAGGACCACGCCGTCCGTCGTCGCCTTCGCCAAGAACGGCGAGGTGCTCGTCGGCGAGGTCGCCAAGCGCCAGGCAGTCACGAACGTCGACAGGACCATCCGGTCGGTCAAGCGCCACATGGGCACCGACTGGAAGATCGACCTGGACGGCAAGAGCTTCAACCCGCAGCAGATGAGCGCCTTCATCCTGCAGAAGCTGAAGCGTGACGCCGAGTCGTACCTGGGCGAGAAGGTCACCGACGCGGTGATCACCGTCCCGGCGTACTTCAACGACTCCGAGCGCCAGGCGACGAAGGAGGCCGGCGAGATCGCGGGTCTGAACGTCCTGCGCATCGTCAACGAGCCGACCGCCGCCGCCCTGGCGTACGGGCTCGACAAGGACGACCAGACCATCCTCGTCTTCGACCTCGGCGGCGGCACCTTCGACGTGTCGCTCCTGGAGATCGGCGACGGCGTGGTCGAGGTCAAGGCCACCAACGGTGACAACCACCTCGGTGGTGACGACTGGGACCAGCGCGTCGTCGACTACCTGGTGAAGCAGTTCTCCAACGGCCACGGCGTGGACCTGTCCAAGGACAAGATGGCTCTCCAGCGTCTCCGCGAGGCCGCGGAGAAGGCGAAGATCGAGCTGTCGTCCTCGACGGAGACCACGATCAACCTGCCGTACATCACGGCGTCGGCCGAGGGCCCGCTGCACCTGGACGAGAAGCTCACGCGCTCGCAGTTCCAGCAGCTCACCGCCGATCTGCTGGACCGCTGCAAGAGCCCCTTCCACAACGTCATCAAGGACGCGGGCATCCAGCTCTCCGAGATCGACCACGTCGTTCTCGTCGGTGGCTCGACCCGTATGCCGGCCGTCGCCGAGCTCGTCAAGGAGCTGACCGGTGGCCAGGACGCCAACAAGGGTGTGAACCCGGACGAGGTCGTCGCGATCGGCGCCTCGCTCCAGGCCGGTGTCCTCAAGGGCGAGGTCAAGGACGTCCTGCTGCTCGACGTGACGCCGCTCTCCCTCGGTATCGAGACCAAGGGAGGGATCATGACCAAGCTCATCGAGCGCAACACCACGATCCCGACCAAGCGCTCCGAGATCTTCACGACGGCCGAGGACAACCAGCCGTCCGTGCAGATCCAGGTCTACCAGGGCGAGCGCGAGATCGCGGCGTACAACAAGAAGCTCGGGATGTTCGAGCTGACCGGTCTGCCGCCGGCCCCGCGCGGTGTGCCGCAGATCGAGGTCGCCTTCGACATCGACGCCAACGGCATCATGCACGTCGCTGCCAAGGACCTCGGCACCGGCAAGGAGCAGAAGATGACCGTCACCGGTGGCTCCTCGCTGCCGAAGGACGAGGTCAACCGGATGCGCGAAGAGGCCGAGCAGTACGCGGACGAGGACCACAAGCGCCGCGAGGCCGCCGAGTCGCGCAACCAGGGCGAGCAGCTCGTCTACCAGACCGAGAAGTTCCTCAAGGACAACGAGGACAAGGTCCCGGGCGACGTCAAGACCGAGGTCGAGGAGGCCCTCACCGAGCTGAAGGAGAAGCTCAAGGGTGAGGACACCGCCGAGATCCGTACGGCCACCGAGAAGGTCGCCGCGGTCTCGCAGAAGCTCGGCCAGGCGATGTACGCGAACGCCGAGGGCGCCGCTGCCGCCGGCGGTGCGCCGGGCGGCGAGGGCACCGAGCAGGCGTCCGAGGCGCCTGACGACGTGGTCGACGCCGAGATCGTGGACGACGAGAAGGACGGCCGTCAGGGAGGCGCCGCATGACGGAGGAGACTCCGGGCTTTGAAGAGGAGCCCGACGTCCCCTCCGGCGCGACCTCCGAAGACGCCGCGCCGAAGGCCGCCGGGTCCGACTCCGCGAAGGAGTCGGAGCCGGCGGCCCCGGCAGGGGACGCACAGAGCAGCCGGGACGGTCAGGGCGGTCGGGACGGTCAGGACATCGCGCTGACGGCTCAGCTGGACCAGGTCCGCACCGCGCTCAGCGAGCGCACCGGGGACCTCCAGCGGCTCCAGGCGGAGTACCAGAACTACCGCCGCCGGGTGGAGCGGGACCGGGTCCAGGTCAAGGAGGTCGCCGTCGCGACCCTCCTCGCCGAACTCCTCCCGACGCTCGACGACATCGGCCGCGCCCGGGAGCACGGCGAACTGGTCGGCGGCTTCAAGTCGGTGGCCGAATCGCTGGAGACGGTCGCCGCGAAGATGGGCCTCCAGCAGTTCGGCAAGGAGGGCGAGCCCTTCGACCCGACGATCCACGAGGCCCTGATGCACTCGTACGCGCCGGACATCACCGAGGACACGTGCGTGGCGATCCTGCAGCCGGGGTACCGGTTCGGCGAGCGCACCATCCGCCCCGCGCGAGTCGCGGTGGCCGAGCCCCAGCCGGGCGCGCAGGCCAAGGACGAGGCGCCGGACGAGGAGAGCGGTGGCCCGGACGAGGGCTGACGCCAGGAGCAGTGGCGACCGGAGTACCGGGAGCACCTGGGATGTCGGGAGCACCCGGAGTGTCGGGAGCGACCGGAATATCGGTAGTGACCTGAGTATCGGGAGTGACCTGAGTATCAGGAGCGAACGGAAGGAGGGACGTCGGGGATGAGCACCAAGGACTTCGTCGAGAAGGACTACTACAAGGTTCTCGGCGTCCCGAAGGACGCCACCGAGGCCGAGATCAAGAAGGCGTACCGGAAGCTCGCGCGCGAGCTGCACCCGGACGCCAACAAGAACGACGCCAAGGCCGAGGAGCGGTTCAAGGAGGTCTCCGAGGCGAACGATGTCCTCGGCGACCCCAAGAAGCGCAAGGAGTACGACGACGCGCGTGCTCTCTTCGGCAACGGCGGATACCGGCCAGGACCCGGAGCCGGCGGCGGCGGTTCGTTCAACTTCGACCTGGGGGACCTCTTCGGAGGTGCACCGGGCGGAGGAGCGGGCCAGCCGGGCGGCGCGGGCGGATTCGGCGGCGGCCTGGGGGACGTGTTCGGCGGGCTGTTCAACCGGGGCGGTCCCGGTACCACCCGCACCCAGCCGCGCCGCGGCCAGGACATCGAGTCCGAGGTGACGCTCAGCTTCACCGAGGCGGTCGACGGGGCCACGGTCCCGCTGCGGATGTCCAGCCAGGCGCCCTGCAAGGCGTGTTCGGGCACCGGCGACAAGAACGGCACACCGCGGGTCTGCCCGACCTGCGTCGGCACCGGCCAGGTGTCGCGCGGCAGCGGCGGCGGTTTCTCACTGACCGACCCGTGCGTGGACTGCAAGGGCCGCGGACTCATCGCCGAGAACCCGTGCGAGGTCTGCAAGGGCTCCGGGCGGGCCAAGTCCTCCCGGACCATGCAGGTCCGGATCCCGGCGGGTGTCTCCGACGGGCAGCGAATCAGGCTGCGCGGCAAGGGCACCCCGGGCGAGCAGGGCGGCCCGGCCGGTGACCTCTATGTGATCGTCCATGTCGACGCCCACCCGGTCTTCGGCCGCAGGGGCGACAACCTCACCGTCACCGTGCCCGTCAGCTTCACGGAGGCGGCACTCGGCGGCGAGATCAAGGTACCGACGCTCGGCGGCCCCCCGGTCACGCTGAAACTGCCCGCGGGTACGCCCAACGGCCGTACGATGCGGGCCCGGGGCAAGGGCGCCGTACGCAAGGACGGCACCCGCGGGGACCTGCTGGTCACCGTCGAGGTCGCCGTGCCGGCGGACCTCAGCGACAAGGCACGTGAGTCGCTGGAGACCTACCGCGACGCGACCGCGGGCCACGACCCGCGCGCGGAGCTCTTCCAGGCCGTGAAGGGAGCTTGAGATGAATGGCCGCCGAGGACGCCGTGACCCCTCCATGGGTTACGAACTGACCGACGAGACCCCCGTGTACGTCATCTCGGTCGCCGCTCAGCTCTCGGGCCTGCACCCGCAGACCCTGCGCCAGTACGACCGTCTCGGCCTGGTCTCACCGGGCCGGACGGCCGGGCGCGGCCGGCGGTACTCGGCCCAGGACATCCAGCTGCTCCGTACGGTGCAGCAGCTGTCCCAGGACGAGGGCATCAACCTCGCGGGCATCAAGCGCATCATCGAACTGGAGCACCAGGTCGCCGCACTCCAGTCCAGGATCGCCGAGCTGTCGGCGGCGGTGGACGGCGCGGCGGTCGCCATGCAGCAGCGCGAGGCGCAGGTCCATGCCTCGTACCGCCGCGACCTGGTCCCGTACCAGGACGTCCAGCAGACCAGTGCCCTGGTGGTCTGGCGGCCGCGGCCGAAGCGGACGCCCGAGTAGGGCACTTGAACAGGCCGGACAGCCTTTCCGAGGGCCGTCACCCCGCCCGGGGTGGCGGCCCTCAGGCGTGTGCGCGGCTGTCGAGCATCCCGGACTGGGCGATGCGGACGCCGAGTTGGACCCGGTTGGTGGTGCCGAGCACGGTGGAGAGGTGCGCGATGTGCGTACGGCAGGTACGGACGCTGATGCCGAGCCGTTTGGCGACGGCTTCGTCGGGGTGCCCCTCGCTGAGCAGCCGGGCGACGGCGTACTGGCGCTCGGAGACGCCCGCTTCGGCGGGTACGGGCGGCGCGGGTTCGTTGAGGGGGATGCCCTGGCGCCAGAACCGCTCGAAGACGGTGGCGAGGTACTCGATCAGCGCGGGGTGGCGCAGCTCCAGGGCGGTGGTGCGGTCGGCGCTCGCGGGGATGAAGGCGACCGAGCGGTCGAAGATGATCAGGCGCTCGGGGATGTCGTCCAGGCTGCGGATCTCGATGGAGCCGCCCATCTGCTTCAGGTAGTCGCGCAGTCCGGGGCTGTGCAGGGTCGCGCGCTGGTAGAGGGTGCGCATATGGGCGCCGCGTTCGCGCAGCGCGAGATCTCTGGGCAGTGCGGTGCGCAGCGCGTATGCGCTGCGCGGGCCGGGCTGGATGCACATCATCTCGGTGCGGCAGTCGACGTTGGCGCGGTCGATCGCCGTGTTGATACGGGTGAAGCCCTCCAGCACCACGATCCCGGGGCCGTCCGCGGATGTACCGGCGGTGTCGGCCGCCACGAACCGTTCCAGGACCTCGGCGATCCTCACCTCCCGCGAACGGCGCGTGTGGATCTCCGTCTCGATGTCGCGGAGTATCGAGTGGAGCGCCAGTGAGGGGGGAGTGGGAAGCAGGGTTCCCATGTCGTCCGGGTCCGGGTGCAGGAGCCCCAGGTCGATGAGGCAGGGAGCCGCGTCCGCGGCCGCGCGCTCGATGCGGCGCTGCTTCAGGGCTTCCGCGTAAATCCGGCTGCCCGTCTCGCACAGCTCCTCCACACCATGTGTGTGCTGTGGCTCGGGTTCCGTCACCTGCTTCCCCTCTCCGGACTCCGGATCTTGACGGTAGCCCGGCGGAAGAGGCGTCGCACCCCCCTCATCAAGCTGCACAGCAGCAAGTTGAGGGTGTTCCTGTCATCGCGGGCCCACCAGAATCGTTGCCTGTGGTGGATGTACCGGTGCGGCGCGGAGAGCTGCGGGACGGCCCGTATGTGCGGAGGCAGAGTTCAGCTTCCCTGCTCCAGAATGCCGGACTGCGCGATCAGATAGCCGAGTTGGGCCCTGCTGTTGCTGCCGAGCGCCGAGCTGAGCTTCGCTATGTGCGCACGACAGGTGCGGACGTTCATTCCGAGCCGGCGGGCGATGGCCTCGTCGACGTGTCCCTCCACGAGCAGTTGCGCGATGGACAGCCGTACACCGGATATCCCTTCGGGGTTGGGGTGGTACGGGATCTGGTCCTGGAGCGGTACACCGCGTCTCCAGAACTGCTCGAAGACCTTGACGAGGTACTCGACCATCCCCGGGTGGCGCAGTTCCAGGGCGATCTGGCGGTCATCGGTGGCCGGGATGAACGCCACGGTGTGGTCGAAGATCATCAAGCGCTCTATGAGCTCTTCGAGTGTGCGGATCTCCACCTTCCCGTCGGCGACGAGCTCCACGTACGCGAGAGTGCCGCGGCTGTGCCTGACCGTGTGCTGGTACAGCGTGCGCATGCTGATGCCACGGTCGAGCAGGGGCCTGCCGCGCTCCAGTGCCTGAGTGAGTTCGTGCTCGCTGCGGGCGCCCCCCGGCTGGATCGTCAGCACCTCCGTCTCACACGCGGCGGTCGCCAGATCGAGAGCGGCGTTGATCCTTCCGAACCCCTCCAGCACCGTGATGGCGTGGGTGGGCGGCGGGTTCTGCGCGCTGATGGTCATGAACGGCTCGAAAGTGTCTGTCAGTTCCACCGAGCGGCGTCTGCGGTCCCGGATCTCCCGTTCGATCGGGTGGAGACGCTGTGTGAGCGCGGCCGACGGCGGGACCGGGCGGAGCCAGCCCGCATCGTCGGGGTCGGGGTGGAGCAGCGCGAACTCCAGTAGACACGGGGCGGGGCCCACCTCACTGCGCGGGATCTTGCCGAGGCTCAGTGCGCTGGCGTAAAGCCGCGCACCCTCGTCGCAAAGTTCGGTAATGGAGTGAGGATGTGTCATGTTTGCGTAGCTTGTGGTCAATTCTCCACCCCCCAGGAACATGAATGTGCAGGAACATGATGCATCGTCCCTGTGGCGTTGACGTGCCTGAATGAGCCATCGTCTAGGAACGCGGGGGAGAGGAACACATCAAGTGAGGACGAAGCCCACTATGAAGAAGAAAATGCTTCGCTCGGTGCTTGCGGCAGTCTTCTCCGCAGCTGTGCTTTTCGGCGCAGTCAGTGCTGCAGATCTTGGGTGGGGCAGTGCGCAGGCCGCCGCCGCTCCTTCGGATCTCGGCTGGGGAAGTGTGCACGCTGCGGCTCCGCTCGACCTGGGCTGGGGCGTGGCACCGGCGACTACCGGCTCGGCAAGCGCATGACCGTCCCACCGGACGACAGAGTGTTCCAGCGCGAGATGGCCGTCGCCTACCGCTCCGGGTGGCATTTCATCGACCTCGTCACGGCGATTCCGCACCGTGGTGACTCGTTGATGGTCACCCTGTTCGGTGAGCCGATCCTCGTCGTACGCGAGGACGGCGGCGACGACGGTGACGTCCGCGCCTACCGCTGCCTGCGCAAGCCCCGCGGCGCCCCACAGCCTGTTCGCTGTGCCATCCGTTACGGCATGGTGTTCGTCAACCTCGACCGGCGTGACCACCAGTTGTTCGACGCCGAGCCGACCACAGCTATCCCCCGCAGTGCCTGACGCGATTCCCCCGTCGTAACAGATCGCTCAGGTGCTTCCCCCACACAGCGGCGCCACCGTGACCTGAACACGGTGGCGCCGCTGTGCTGTGCGCGTCTCGACGGGAGAGGGACGGGCCGGCGGGAAGGGTGGTCCTCCCGCCGGTCAGGCGCGGCCCATCGCCCGTTCGACGCTGATCTCGATCAGGACCCGGTCCGGGTTCTCGGACGGGGTGCGCCCGTAGCGCTCCGCGTAACGCCGTACCGCGTCGGCCACGGCCTCCGGCTCCGTACGGATCTTCGCGCGCCCCTCCAGCGTCGCCCAGCGCCCCGGTGCCACCTGGCAGACCGCGACCCGGGCGCCCTCGGGGCCCGCGGCCAGGACATGGGCGACCTTCCGCGACTTCCCGTTGGCGATCACCCGGGCGATCCCGGCCTCCGGCTCCCAGGTCACACCGACCGGCACCAGATGCGGCGAACCGTCCGGGCGCGGGGTCGCCAACGTGCAGCGATGGAACTCGCGCCAGAAGCTGAGATAGGGCGGATCCGGATTCCGTGGGTCAATGGCCATGGGCGCGAACCTACCCGGCGCCCCGCCCCCGGCCGCGGCCGAGATCCTGCTCACCCTGGGGCGTCGGCCCTGTCCAACGCACCTTGAGTGGAATAGACTCAACTTTATGCACGTTGCCCCAGGCATGGTGCCCCGGGGCCGGTGATTGGATGGGGGTACCGAGCCACTACAGGGACGGACCCGCCCCGCGAGGAGGAGAGCGCACACGTGGACGCCGAGCTGACCAACAAGAGCCGGGACGCGATCACCGCGGCGAACAGCCGCGCCGTGTCCGCAGGCAATCCCGATCTGACCGCCGCCCATCTGCTGCTCGCCCTGCTGGAGGGGCAGGACAACGAGAACGTCGTCGACCTGCTGGCCGCCGTCGACGCGGACCAGGCGGTCATCAGGTCCGGCGCCGAGCGGCTGCTCGGCGGGCTGCCCACGGTGACCGGGTCGACGGTCGCACCCCCGCAGCCCGACCGTGAGGTGCTCGCCGTCATCGCGGACGCCTCGCAGCGGGCCAAGGAGCTGGGCGACGAATACCTCTCGACGGAGCATCTGCTCATCGGGATCGCCGCGAAGGGCGGCCAGGCGGGCGAACTGCTGACACAGCAGGGCGCGAGCGTCAGGAAATTGCTGGAAGCGTTCGAGACGAGCAGGGGAGGACGCCGGGTGACCACACCCGACCCGGAGGGTCAGTACAAGGCGCTGGAGAAGTTCGGTACGGACTTCACGGCCGCGGCACGTGAGGGCAGGCTCGACCCGGTCATCGGGCGGGACCACGAGATCCGCCGGGTGGTCCAGGTGCTCTCCCGGCGCACCAAGAACAACCCGGTGCTCATCGGTGAGCCGGGCGTCGGCAAGACGGCCGTCGTCGAGGGGCTCGCCCAGCGCATCGTCAAGGGCGATGTGCCGGAGAGCCTCCGGAACAAGCGGCTGATCGCGCTCGACCTGGGCGCCATGGTCGCGGGCGCCAAGTACCGCGGCGAGTTCGAGGAGCGGCTGAAGTCCGTCCTGGCCGAGATCAAGGAGAGCGACGGCCAGGTCATCACCTTCATCGACGAGCTGCACACCGTCGTCGGCGCGGGCGCGGGCGGCGAGGGCGCCATGGACGCGGGCAACATGCTCAAGCCCATGCTGGCCCGCGGTGAGCTGCGTATGGTCGGCGCGACGACCCTGGACGAGTACCGCGAGCACATCGAGAAGGACGCGGCCCTGGAGCGGCGCTTCCAGCAGGTGCTGGTCGCCGAGCCGTCCGTCGAGGACACCATCGCGATCCTGCGCGGGCTCAAGGGCCGTTACGAGGCCCACCACAAGGTCCAGATCGCGGACGCGGCGCTGGTCGCCGCCGCCACGCTCTCCGACCGCTACATCACCTCCCGTTTCCTGCCCGACAAGGCCATCGACCTGGTGGACGAGGCCGCGTCCCGGCTGCGTATGGAGATCGACTCCTCCCCGGTCGAGATCGACGAGCTGCAGCGCTCGGTCGACCGGCTGCGGATGGAGGAGCTGGCGCTCAAGAACGAGTCGGACGCCGCGTCCAAGCAGCGCCTGGAGAAGCTCCGCCGCGACCTCGCCGACCGCGAGGAGGAGCTGCGCGGGCTCACCGCGCGCTGGGAGAAGGAGAAGGAGGGCCTCAACCGGGTCGGTGAGCTGAAGGAGCGCGTCGACGAACTCCGCGGCCAGGCCGAGCGCGCCCAGCGCGACGGCGACTTCGACACCGCGTCCAAGCTGCTGTACGGGCAGATTCCCGGCCTGGAGCAGGAGCTGGAGGAGGCCACCGAGGCCGAGCAGGAGGCGGCCAGGGACACCATGGTCAAGGAGGAGGTCGGCTCCGACGACATCGCCGATGTGGTCGGCTCCTGGACCGGCATCCCGGCCGGCCGCCTGCTGGAGGGCGAGACGCAGAAGCTGCTGCGCATGGAGGACGAGCTGGGCCGGCGCCTGATCGGCCAGACCGAGGCGGTGCGGGCCGTCTCCGACGCCGTACGCCGCACCCGGGCCGGTATCGCGGACCCCGACCGGCCCACCGGCTCGTTCCTCTTCCTCGGCCCGACCGGCGTCGGCAAGACCGAGCTGGCCAAGGCGCTCGCGGACTTCCTCTTCGACGACGAGCGGGCCATGGTCCGCATCGACATGAGCGAGTACGGCGAGAAGCACTCGGTGGCCCGGCTGGTCGGCGCCCCGCCCGGCTATGTCGGGTACGAGGAGGGCGGCCAGCTCACCGAGGCGGTGCGCAGGCGCCCGTACAGCGTGGTGCTGCTCGACGAGGTGGAGAAGGCCCACCCCGAGGTCTTCGACGTGCTGCTCCAGGTCCTCGACGACGGCCGCCTCACCGACGGCCAGGGCCGCACGGTGGACTTCCGCAACACCATCCTGGTCCTGACGTCGAACCTGGGCAGCCAGTACCTGGTCGACCCGCTGACCAAGCCCGAGGAGAAGAAGAAGCAGGTCCTCGATGTCGTACGGGCCTCCTTCAAGCCCGAGTTCCTGAACCGCCTCGACGACCTGGTGGTCTTCTCGGCGCTCTCGGCGGACGAGCTGGCGCACATCGCGGGCCTCCAGATCGACGCCCTGGCGAAGCGCCTCGCCGACCGGCGGCTGGAGCTGGACGTCACCCCCGAGGCGCTGGCCTGGCTGGCCGCCGAGGGCAACGACCCGGCGTACGGCGCCCGGCCGCTGCGCCGGCTGATCCAGACGGCGATCGGCGACCGGCTCGCCAAGGAGATCCTCGCGGGCGAGGTCACCGACGGCGACACGGTCCGGGTGGAGCGGGTCGGCGACGAGCTGATCGTGGGGCGCGCGGAGACCCCGGCCGAGCGGGCCGGCTGAGCCCCGGCGGGGCGTCGGCCGCCGGGCAGGACTCCGTGCCCGGGACGGATACCGGCCGACAGGGCGGGGCGGGGTTGCCATGCCCCGCCCGCCATAGGAGAGGATGGCGGAACTCGTACGAAGGGCAATTCAAAGATGACCATCGACCCGTCCTCCATTCCGAACTTCGGGGGCCAGCCCGATCCGCAGGATTCAGGACCGGCGGGCCCCGTCGTTCCCGACCAGGATCTGGTCAAGCAGCTCCTTGAGCAGATGGAGCTGAAGTACGTCGTGGACGACGAGGGTGACCTCGCCGCGCCGTGGGAGGAATTCCGTACGTACTTCATGTTCCGCGGCGAGGACGACCAGCAGGTCTTCTCCGTGCGGACGTTCTACGACCGCCCGCACGGCATCGAGGAGAAGTCCCAGCTCCTTGAGCTGATCGACGACTGGAACCGCCGCACGCTGTGGCCCAAGGTCTACACGCACACCCACGACGACGGCAGCGTCCGGCTCATCGGTGAGGCGCAGATGCTCATCGGGACCGGTGTGGCCCTTGAGCACTTCGTGTCGTCCACGGTCAGCTGGGTCCGCGCCTCGATCGAGTTCGACAAGTGGCTCGTCGACCAGCTCGGACTTGAGCAGGACCTGGAGTCCGGCAAGGGCGACGACGAGCCGGGCGGCGACGCCTGAACCGGCCGTAGTCCGTCAGTACGGAGCCCGGTCCGGGCCGTGATCACCTCGATCACGGGCCTGGGCCGGGCTTCTGCTGTCAACGGGGGCCGGTGACGCGGCTCCCGGGCCGACTGGAGCCGTCAGCACCAGCTGCGGGGGAGGCATGCCTGCAAGGTGTGGAAGGGCTCCGACCTGGAACAGTGGGAGTGCGAAGTCACCAGTGGCGGCCGGGTGCGGTACCTGGTCAGCGCGGAGACTTCCACGGTGATTCTCGTGTACGCCTCTCCGCGTCATCCGAAGGACACCGAGTGACCACGGGTCGCCTGTGGGGCTGGGGCGGGCAGGGCCGGCCCCACAGGCCGGCAGCTGGTCTTCTGCGCCCTGTCACAGGGCGCAGGCCGCTTGAGGCGGGCCGCGGCCTCCTCCAGTACGCTCTCGCGCTTGCAGAACGCGAAGGCGCGCGCATCGAAGGCCGGACGGTCCCCCTTGAAATCAGATCGTGATCTGAGTAAGCTCTGATTATGTCTACCGTGCGTCTGGAAGCAGAACCGGAATCCGTCTCCTTCACCGATCTCTCCCGCAATCCCAAAGGTGTCGCCGCCAGAGCTGCTGCCCTGGGACGGCTTCGGGTCACTCATCGGGACGCGCCGGACATGGTGCTGACCACGGCTGTACGCGCGGAGGGTGCGGAGGAGAACCTGACCACCGCTTCGCGGCTCTTCCTCGCACTGATGAAGCAGGACGACGGTGCCAGGGCGCTCCTCCTCGCACTGCCCGAGGTGTTCCCCTGGGCGCGACACCTGAACGCGGAAGAGGTTCGGGCTTTCACTGTCGAGCTTCTTGAAGCGCTGTCGGACGCCGCAGAACTGGGGGCGGGAGAGGCTGTGCACCGCGCGATCGTCTCCTGGCGCGCCACGGCACGCATCAATGCCGACCCCGAGCAGCTCACGGAGTCGCTGCGTCCGCTCGACGGTGATGACCTCGGCCAGGTCGAGGTGCGTGGGTGAGTCCGAAGAAAGGAGACCGAGTGAGCGTTCCGCCCCTCAACGGGTGGAACGTCGTCTTCGGGACCACAGAGGCGGTGACGGGCTGGGAGGAACTATGTCGTGTGGCCCTGCCGAGCGCGCACCGCTGCCTGGACGCTCTCCGAGGTGACCCCCTGACCCGGTCCAACTGGAATCGCCAGCATCAGTTGCGCGGCAGGCATGCCACCAAAGTGTGGAAGGGCTCCGACCTGGACCAGTGGGAGTACGAGGTCACCAGCGGTGGTCGAGTGCGCTACCTGGTCAGCGCGGAGACTTCCACCGTGATCCTCGTGTACGCCTCCCCGCGACATCCCAAAGACACCGAGTGAACCGTGATCGCTTCGGGAGCGGGGCTTGAGCAGGTCCCGCACCCCGAAGCGAACCGGCGGCGTTCTTTTCGCGCCCCCCTGTCAGACTGTCAATCGCTTGAGGCGGGTAACCGCCTCTTCCAATACACCCTTCCGCTTGCAGAACGTGAAGCGCACCTGGCTGCGGCCCGGCTCGGGGTCGTCGTAGAACACTGAGCTCGGCACCGCCACCACACCGCAGCGCTCCGGCAGCGCCCGGCAGAACGCCAGCGCGTCCTTCTCCCCGAACGGTGCGACGTCCGTCGTGATGAAGTACGTGCCCTGCGGCTCGTACACGGTGAATCCGGCGGACCGCAGCCCCGCGTCGAGCAGGTCGCGCTTGCGCCGCATGTCGGTCCGCAGGGTGGTGAAGTAGCTGTCCGGGAGCCGCAGGGCCTCGGCGACGGCGTACTGGAAGGGGCCCGCGCTCACATAGGTCAGATACTGCTTCGCCGTGCGCACCGCCGCGACCAGGGCGGGGGAGCCGGTGACCCAGCCGACCTTCCATCCCGTGAACGAGAACGTCTTGCCGGCGGAGGAGATGGAGACCGTGCGCTCGCGCATGCCGGGGAGGGCCGCGATGGGGTGGTGGGCGCCGTCGAAGACCAGGTGCTCGTAGACCTCGTCGGTGACCACGAGCAGGTCGCGTTCGCGGGCCAGTTCCGCGATGGCCGTCAGCTCGTCGGGGCTCAGCACCATGCCGGTGGGGTTGTGCGGGGAGTTGAGGAGCAGCAGCCGGGTGCGTGGGGTGACGGCGTCCCGCAGTGCGTCGAGGTCGGGGCGGAAGTCCGGCGCGCGCAGCGTCAGGGGTACGCGGACGGCGCCCGCCATGGCGATGCAGGCGGAGTACGAGTCGTAGAACGGCTCGAACGCGATGACCTCGTCG
Source organism: Streptomyces sp. NPDC054757 (assembly GCF_053612185.1). Lineage (NCBI taxonomy): Bacteria > Bacillati > Actinomycetota > Actinomycetes > Kitasatosporales > Streptomycetaceae > Streptomyces > Streptomyces sp. NPDC054757. The sequence continues at coordinate 328,067 of NZ_JBSHBW010000005.1, read as the reverse complement.
CCCGGTTCCAGCAGGGCCAGCATCGCGGCGGCGATGGCCTCGGTGGCCCCCGCGGTGACCAGGACCTCCGTATCGGGGTCGAGGCCGATGCCGTAGAAACGGTGCTGGTGGTCGGCGACGGCCGAGCGGAGCTCGGGGATGCCCGGACCCGGCGGGTACTGGTTGCCCCTGCCTTCGCGCAGCGCACGGACCGCCGCCTCGCGGACCTCCTCGGGGCCGTCGGTGTCCGGGAATCCCTGCCCCAGGTTGATCGCGCCGGTGGCGGTGGCCAGCGCGGACATCTCCGCGAAGATGGTCGTGCCGAGGCCGTCGAGCCGGCGGTTGAGCAGCGGCCGTCCGCCTGCGTGTCCCGTGGAGCTTCCCGTAGTGGTCATGGCGGCCAGCCTGCGCCGAACCTCTGGACTTCCTCAACTCCTGCTTGAGCCCGCGCGTACCGGGGATGGGTCTGTCACACGAGAAGCCCGGCAGCCGAAGCGGGGACCGACGGGGGGTCCCGTTCCGCCGGACGGAGGAGAGGTGAGGGCCATGGGCGTTTTCATCTTGGCAGTGGTGTTGATCGTGGTGTTCGCGCTGGTGTCCGCGGACCGGAAGCGGGGCGGCGGGCGCAAGGGCCGGGCCCGCCGTTCATCCGCGGCGGGCGGCACGGCGGGGGGCGGCAGCTGGTGGGCCGCGGACAACGGATGGGGCGGCGGCTCGGGGCACCATCACTCCGGTGGCCACTCCGGTGGACACCACTCCTGCGGCGGCGGCCACTCGTCGTGCGGCGGGGGCTCTTCGTGCGGTGGTGGTTCGTCGTGCGGGGGTGGCGGCGGCTGCGGCGGCGGCTCCAGCTGACCCGAGTCCGTGCTCCAGGGGCGCCCGCCGGGGTCAATTCCCGGCGGGCGCCTTCGGGTTGGGCGCGTGGATTCGGTTGCGGTCCGACCCGTACTTGCTGACCTTCTTGTCGGGCTCTTGTCGGGCTCCGGACCGGCCTCTGAACCGCTCCATGAACTACCCCCTGTGACCCAGCTCTCAGCTGTTCGCGGCCCGGCACCACACCGTCCGGCCGGCCCCACCACTCACCTCACGGCACACCCCGTATCCCCCTCACCGTCAGTTTGTTGAACGTATGAACAGCGGAGCCCCCGGGGGGATGGAAACCCCGCCAAGTTGGGTAAAAGCGCTGTGAGCGTCGCGTACTTCGTGATTCCCTCCAGGTGAGAAGAAGCAGCCCTCGGACCTGAGACCTGACCGTGGCCCATGCCGGCGTCTCTTTCCCTGACACCTGCTCCGGGGAGAACCCCGTCCATCTGCCGATTGTGTGTTTGCGGAGCCCACCCATGCTCACGACCCTCAGTACTGCCTACACCGACACCCGTGCCGCCGATCTGGCCTGGGCGCTGGGCCGCGAACCGCTGCCCGCGCTCGCGGTCCTCGATCTCCAACTCGGCGGCGCCAGAATCCAGATGAGGCTTCTCGGCGCCTCCCACCAGGTGCTTCTGGAGGAGGAGGGCGGCACCTGCTCCGAGACCGTCGCCTGCATCCCGGGAAGCAGCACCCCCTTACCGCTCGGCGTCGCGGAACGCGTCGGTGACTGGGGGTACGAGTTCGCGGCCTGCGTCGAGACGCTCTCGGAATGCTCATTCGCGGGCCGCGCACAGGAGTTGCTCGCGCTGGTCGCCGACCACCCGAACGCTATCGCCGGTACGTTTCCCGGCTCTCCGCACGCCTTCACCGCGATGCTCGCGCAGCGGAGCGAGGGGCAGGTGCACTGGCGCACCTGGCACGCGTACCCGCAGGAGGGGCAACTCGTGGTCACCCGCACGCGCGTGGGGGTGCGTATCCCCGTCGAAGCCTGATTGCACCCTTGTGGGTGACGAGTTGTGTGCGTTCCGTAACGTAGCGTTCGTCGCATGATCGACCAGTCCGCGCCCCCCGAAACCCAGGACGCGCGGCTCTCCGTACGCCCGAGGACCGGCAGGCTCCTGGTGCTCGCCACGGTCTTCGTCTGTGCCGCCTGCGGACTGGTCTACGAGCTCGAACTCGTCGCGCTCGCCTCCTACTTGATCGGCGACTCGGTCACCCAGGCGTCCGTCGTGCTCTCCGTGATGGTCTTCGCGATGGGGATCGGCTCGCTCCTCGCCAAACGGCTGCGGGTCCGCGCCACTGTGGGGTTCGGCCTGGTCGAAGCGGCCCTGGCACTGGTCGGCGGCGGCTCGGCGCTCGTGCTGTACGCGTCGTTCGCCTGGGCGGGCGGCGGCGGTTCGCGGTATGCGCTGGTCGGGTTCTCGCTGGCGATCGGGGTGCTGATGGGCGCCGAGATCCCGTTGCTGATGACGCTGATCCAGCGGGTGTCGGGACAGGACGCGGGCGGCGCGGTGGCAGACCTCTTCGCGGCCGACTACGTGGGGGCGCTGGTCGGCGGCCTCGCCTTTCCGTTCCTGCTGCTGCCCCTCCTCGGCCAGCTCACCGGGGCGCTGCTCACCGGCACGGTCAACGCGGTGGTCGGCGGGGCACTGGTGCTGTGGCTCTTCCGGCGCGATCTGACGACGCGGGGCCGGTGGTGGCTGATCCTGGTGAATGTGCTGGTGCTCGCCGTGCTGGCCACGGCGACAGCCCTGGTCGGCGACTTCGAACTGGCGGCACGGCGCGCGGTGTACGGGGCGCAGGTGCGGGTCGCCGAGCAGACCCGGGTCCAGGAGATCGTCCTGACCCGCTCCGCGCACGGCACCCTGGATCTCTTCCTGGACGGCAGGCTCCGGGTCGACGGCGCGGACGAGCGGCAGTACCACCGGGCGCTGGTCGACCCGGCGATGCGCGGCCCGCACCGGAACGTACTGATCCTGGGCGGTGGCGACGGTCTCGCGGCCCGTGAGGTGCTGCGCCGCCGGGATGTGGCGTCGGTGACGCTGGTCGAGCTGGACCCCGGTGTCGAACGGCTGGCCCGCACCGATCCCGGGCTCTCGGCGCTCAACGGGCACGCGTACCGCGATCCGCGGCTGCGGGTGGTCACGGGTGACGCCTTCAACTGGCTGCGGTCCCCGCGGCCGCGGTACGACGTGGTGGTCACGGATCTTCCCGACCCGGGGATCACCGCGAGCACCAAGCTCTACTCGCAGGAGTTCTACGGTCTGGTGTCGCGGGTGCTGGCCCCGGGCGGCCGGCTGGCCGTCCACGCGGGTCCGGTCGGCACCCGTCCGGACAGTTTCTGGACGGTCGACGCGACGGTGCGGGCGGCCGGGCTGCGGGCGGTCCCGTACCGGGCGTCGGGCCGTGGCGTGGGGTTCGCGGCGGGTCCCGACCGGGCGAAGGGCGCGGGCAAGGCCCCCAGCGACTGGGGCTTCGTCCTGGCGGCCCGCCGGGACCCGAAGCTGGGCCGCTCGGTGTCGGGCGCCTGGTCGCGTGTGCCGGACCGTCCGCCGGATGTGCCGCCGTCGACGCTGGTGCACCCGCGCTATGGCGGGTGAACGGCGTGGGTGGGGGTGGAGGGTGCGATGGGCGCGGGTGGGCGCGGATGTGGACGGGTGTGGGTGTGGGTGGGCGCGGATGTGGGCGGGTGTGGGTGTGGGTTGTCCTGTCCTGCGGGCGTCTCGGTCGGGGCGGGCCGCACCGGCGCGGCCCGAAAGGCAGACGCGTCGGCCGTGGCTGAGTAGGCTCGGCTTCCATGGAGCATGAGGTGTTCGTTCCGGTTCCGGCAGAGTCCGTCCGACGGGTCCTGGCGGACCCCGCCCGTGTGGCCCGCTGTGTACCGGGGCTCCAACAGGACGCGGACCGTTCAGACCCCGGGAGCGGCCGTCTCGCGGGCCGGCTCAGGGTCCGGATCGACGGGCACACGATCACCTTCCGCGGCACCGTGCGCCTCGTGGAGCGGAACGGCGGCTACGAGGTCGACGGCGAGGGCACGGAGGCGCGCGGCCCGGGATCGGTGAAACTCTCGCTGAAGCTGAGCCTCGCGGATGCGGGTGGCGGCGCTGCGGCCGGTGCGGATGGCGCCGGTGGGGGTGCAAGCGGTGGCGGTGGTACTGGGGGTGGTGCCGCGGCCGACGGTGGTGCGGGCGCGGATGCGGGCACCACGCTGCGGTGTACGGGAACGGCTCGGGCGGCCGATGGCCGTCTGGCGCAGCTTCCCCCTGATGCGGTGCTCGCGGCGGCCCGCCGCCTGCTGGACCGGTTCGGCGACCGCGTACGGGCGGAGGCACAGGCGGATGCCTCGGCCGGGGCCCGAACGGACACCTCGGCCGGGGCGCGGAACGATGATTCCGGGTCGGGCCGTCCGGAGGCCGGTGATTCCGCGAGCGGTGATTCCGGGTCGGGTGATTCCGGGGCCGGCGATTCCCGTTCCAGCGACCCCGGGTCCAGCGACTCGGAGCGCGGCCGTCCGGAGGCCGGTGATTCCGGGTCCGGCGACTCCCGGCCCAGCGACGCCGGGCCCAGCGATTCCGGCACCAGCGATTCCGGCACCGAGGAGCCGGGCTCCGTCGAAGAGTCGGGCTCCGGCGAATCCCGGAGCGGCGGTACCGAGGACGAGGGCGGGGGGTCCGTGTTCGAGGCGGAGGTGCCGCCGCCGTCGCTCGACCCGGCGGCCGACGCGGACTTCGCCGGGGACGGCCCGCCCGTGGAGGCCGCGCACGCCCGCCGCACGATGATCGGCCGCAGCGCGGAGGAGGTCGACCACGCTCCGCCCCGCGGCCGCTACGCCCCGGTGCCCGCTCCTTCGTCGGGCACGGCGGGGGTGACCCTGCGCTGGGCGGCCCCGGCGGCGGCGCTGGCCCTGGCATCGGCGGTCGTCGTGAGCCGGGCCCTGCGGCGCCGGCGCTGAACCGCGCAACCGATCGGCCCCGGTCCCGTTAGGGTCGGAGCGTGAGTAGCGAAGAGGTCCGGCTCGCCGCCGGCGACGTCGAGTTGACCGTGAGCCCCGAGAACGGGTGCCGTATCCGCAGCCTCCGTATCGGCTCCACCGAACTGCTGCGGCAGGGAGCCAAGTTCGGCTGCTTCCCCATGGTGCCCTGGTGCGGCCGTACCGGGTACGGCCGGTTCAGCACCGGCGGCACCCCGCATGAGCTGCCGCTGAACTCCCCGCCGCACGCCATCCACGGGACCGGGCGCAACACCGCCTGGCGGCCCGCCAGGCCCGGCAGCGGCGACGGACCCGGTGTGGCGGCGTTCACCTACGATCTGGCCGACCCCTGGCCGTACACCGGCCGGGTCACCCAGAGATTCGAGCTGACCGAGTCCTCTCTGACCCTCACGCTCGGGGTGGAGACCTATGACGACTCGTTCCCCGCGCAGGCCGGCTGGCACCCCTGGTTCAACCGGAATCTGGGCGCCGGCGGCGACGCACAGCTCGGCTTCGAGCCCGCCTGGCAGGAGGAGCGCGGCGACGACCATCTGCCCACGGGCAAGCGGATCGATCCCCTCCCCGGCCCCTGGGACGACTGCTTCGGGATGCCGGACGGTGTGGACGTCACCGTCACCTGGCCCGAGCAGCTGGAGCTGACGGTGCGCAGCCGCGACGAATGGGTCGTGATCTACGACGAGCAGCCGGAGGCGGTCTGTGTCGAGCCCCAGTCGGGGCCGCCGAACGGTCTGAACACGCTGCCCCGGCTGGTGACGCCCATCGACCCGCTGGAGATCGAGACCACCTGGAGCTGGCGTCGGCTCTGATGCCTGAGCCATCGGCGCCGTGGCCCGGGGCCACCGGTCGGCGGGCCACGAGCGCCCCCGACCCGAGCCGGGGGCGCCCGCTCGCGGGCCACTGCGAGGAAGCTCCGGGCCACCGCGAGGAAGCCCCGGGCCATCGCAATTAAGCTCGGGGGCATGACTGACGTACGCGCTGATCTGCTCCAGCACATCAAGGACAAGGCCGTGGTGCACGGCAGGGTGACGCTCTCCTCGGGGATCGAAGCCGACTGGTACATCGATCTGCGCCGGATCACCCTGGACGGCGTGGCCGCGCCGCTGGTCGGCCAGGTGATGCTGGATCTGACCGATGGGCTGGACTTCGACGCGGTCGGCGGGCTGACGCTGGGCGCCGACCCGATCGCGGACGCCATGCTGCACGCCTCCGCCGCACGCGGAAAGACGCTGGACGCCTTCGTCGTACGCAAGGCCGCCAAGACGCACGGGATGCAGCGCCGCATCGAGGGCCCGGACATCAAGGGCCGCCGTGTCCTGGTGGTCGAGGACACCACCACTACGGGCGGATCTCCGATGACCGCCGTGGAGGCGGTGCGCGAGGCCGGGGGTGAGGTGGTGGCGGTCGCCACGATCGTCGACCGCGACACGGGCGCCGCCGAGGTCATCGCCGAGGCCGGGGTGCCGTATATCTCCGCATACAACCAGGGCGACCTCGGGCTGTGACGGGCTGAGCGCGGAGCGTGGTTTCACGTGAAACCACACCCCGTCGCCCGGGTCAAGGCACCACGCCAGGTGGACCCGCGCCAGGAGTCTGGAAGGATGGGGGCGACGATGACGTCGCCCCCAGGTCAGGGACCAGTTACGCACACCCGCACATCCCAAGGAGCGGACAGATGCCCATCGCAACCCCCGAGGTCTACAACGAGATGCTCGACCGGGCGAAGGCAGGCAAGTTCGCCTACCCGGCCATCAACGTGACCTCGACCCAGACCTTGCACGCGGCGCTGCGCGGCTTCGCCGAGGCCGAGAGCGACGGCATCATCCAGATCTCCACCGGTGGTGCGGAGTTCCTGGGCGGCCAGTACTCGAAGGACATGGTCTCGGGAGCGGTCGCCCTGGCCGAGTTCGCGCACATCGTCGGCGAGAAGTACCCGGTCACGGTCGCCCTGCACACGGACCACTGCCCCAAGGACAAGCTCGACGGCTATGTCCGCCCGCTGATCGAGGTCTCCCGCAAGCGGGTCGAGGCCGGCCGCAACCCGCTCTTCCAGTCGCATATGTGGGACGGTTCCGCCGAGACCCTCGCCGACAACCTGGCCATCGGCCAGGAGCTGCTGGCGCAGGCTGCCGCCGCCAAGATCATTCTTGAGGTCGAGATCACCCCGACCGGCGGTGAGGAGGACGGCGTCAGCCACGAGATCAACGACTCGCTGTACACGACGGTCGACGACGCGCTGCGTACCGCCGAGGCGCTCGGTCTTGGTGAGAAGGGCCGCTATCTGCTGGCCGCCTCCTTCGGCAACGTGCACGGTGTCTACAAGCCGGGCAATGTCGTCCTCCGTCCCGAGCTGCTGAAGGACCTGCAGGAGGGCGTCTCCGCCAAGTACGGCAAGGCCGCCGGCAGCCAGCCCTTCGACTTCGTCTTCCACGGCGGCTCCGGATCCTCCGCTGAGGAGATCGCCACCGCGCTGGAGAACGGCGTCGTGAAGATGAACCTGGACACGGACACCCAGTACGCCTTCACGCGTCCCGTGGTGGACCACGTCTTCCGCAACTACGACGGTGTTCTGAAGGTCGACGGCGAGGTCGGCTCCAAGAAGACCTACGACCCCCGCACCTGGGGCAAGGCTGCCGAGGCCGGGATGGCGAAGCGCGTCACCGAGGCCTGCGCGAACCTGCGCTCCACGGGCACCCGCATCAAGTAGTACGTCCGTCATGCCGGGCCCGGTATCCCGCCCAGGGGTGCCGGGCCCGTGTCATACCGCAGCGGACCCGGAACCCGGCACCCGGAGACCGGAGCCGAGGACCTATGGCCCGGGCCCCGGAGACCAGCGAGAGGGCGGCGCCCATGGAGCACGAGAACGGGAACGGGCACGAGCACGGATACCGGCGCGAGCACGGATACCAGCACGAGCGCGGGTACGACTTCGACACGGCCGTCGACCGGCGCGGTTCCTGGAGCGTCCAGTGGGACGGAGTCGCGGACCGGTTCGGGGTGGACGAGCTGCTGCCCTTCACCATCTCGGACATGGACTTCCGCTGCCCGCCCGAAGTCCTCTCGGCCCTCCACGAGCGGATCGACCACGGGGTATTCGGCTACACCGACTGGCGGCTCGGGGAGTTCCTGGACGCGATACGCCACTGGTACACGACCCGCTTCGACACCCCGGTCGACACCGGACGGGTCGTGTACGGGCCCTCCGTGCTCAACCAGCTCTCGCAGCTGCTGCGGATGTGGACGGACGAGGGCGACGGCGTGGTGGTCCACACCCCCACCTACGACGGCTTCACCAAGGCCGTCACCGGCCTGCGCAGGGAGCTGCGGGGGTGCCCGGTGGACGACGACGCGGAGCTGGAACGGCAGCTCGCCCGGCCGGACAGCAAGGTCCTGCTGCTCTGCTCGCCGCACAACCCCACCGGCCGGGTGTGGACCCATGAGGAACTGACCCGGTTCGCGGCACTCGCCGAGCGGTACGGCACGGCGGTGATCTGCGACGAGATCCACGCCGACTTCGTGCACGAGGGGCACCGGCATCTGCCCTGGACCCGGTACGGGAGGGGGCGCTGGGCGCTCATCACCTCCGGCAGCAAGGCGTTCAACTTCCCGGCGCTGACCGGCTCGTACGGCATGATCGGCGACCCGGACGACCGGGCGGAGTACCTGCGCCGGATGGAGACGGCCGAGGGGCTGGCCTCGCCCGCGGTGCTCGCGCTGACGGCGCACATCGCGGCCTACCGGCACGGGGCGGAGTGGCTGGACGCGGTGCGCGCGTACACCGCGGCGAATCTGTCGATGCTCGCCGAGCGGCTGAACACCGCCTTTCCCGAGCTGCGCTGGACACCACCGCAGGCCGGATATCTCGCCTGGATCGATCTGCGCCCGCTGGGTATCGACAGCGCGGCGCTCCAGCGGCAGCTGATCGAGGTGGAGAAGGTGGCGATCATGCCGGGCACGGTCTACCGCGCCGAGGGCTTTGTCCGGCTCAATGTGGGCTGTCCCCGGGGGAAGGCGGAGGCGGGCGCGGACGCCCTCGTCCGCGCGGTCCAGGCCGTCCGGCCGGAGGCGCGGCCGTAGTCCCGGCCGTCCCAGGCCGCTTGCGCCCGTATCACGGACGGGTCCGGGGTCCCGGTGCTGCCGGGTCCTGCCTCCTCTGGCAGCTGTATCCGCCGGGGCCAGGCAGACTGGCACCCATGTCCATTCACGAGAATCTGCTCGGGGGCCCTCCCGAGACCCGTCTGCCCGACGACCCCGAACCCCGCGAGCTCCTCGCGGGCGGCACCGCCCCCGCCGATGTCGCGGCGAAGTACCCGACCTCCTCACTCGCCTGGGCGCAGCTCGCCGACGACGCCTTCGAGCACGGGCGGGTCGTCGAGTCGTACGCCTACGCCCGGACCGGCTACCACCGCGGGCTGGACTCGCTGCGCCGGGCCGGCTGGAAGGGGCACGGCCCCGTGCCGTGGGACCACGAGCCGAACCGCGGTTTCCTGCGGGCCCTGCACGCCCTGGCCCGCGCCGCGCAGTCGATCGGTGAGGACGAGGAGTACGAGCGCTGCACGGTCTTCCTGCGCGACTCCTCGCCGGCCGCAGCGGACACGCTGGGCTGACCCGGCAGCACCCCAGGGGCGCTCACCGGAGCGTCCCCCGCAGCGCCGGCCTGGCGTATGGCCCGCCGGGCCGGGCGAGGGCCGGACACACACCGGACGCCTGCGTCCACCGTGTCCGGCCCTTGCTTGTCTTGCCGTGCACCAGGTTCCGCGTTGATGATGAAGGTGGGGACCGGGGCCCACCTGTCTACGGAAGGGGCGGACCGCTACCTGGAGCACCACCGAGGAGACAGCGATGTCTACGCCTTCGCACGACCCGGCCCCGAATCTGGACTTCGCGGGGACCACCCCGTACGAGGACTACGTCCAGGCGGATGTCCTCACCCACCTCCAGCATCTGCGCTCCGACGATCCGGGCGAGATGGTCTTCCTGGTGACCACGCAGGTGATGGAGTTGTGGTTCACCGTGATCGTCCATGAGTGGGAGACCGCCGGGGCCGCCCTGCGCGGCGACGATCTGCCGGTCGCCCTCGCGGCCCTGAAGCGCTCGACGTACGAACTGCGGTCGCTCAATGAGTCCTGGCAGCCGCTGGCCCAGCTCACCCCCGCGCAGTTCAACGCGTACCGCGGCGCGCTCGGTGAGGGCTCGGGTTTTCAGTCCGCGATGTACCGCAGGCTGGAGTTCCTCCTTGGCGACAAGTCCGCTTCGATGCTGGTCCCGCACCGCGGTGCGCCGCGCGTCCACGCCGAGCTGGAGAAGGCGCTCCAGGAGCCGAGCCTGTACGACGAGGCCCTGCGGTTCCTCGCCCGGCAGGGGCAGCCGGTGCCCGACTCCGTGCTCCGGCGCGATCTGACCGCGAAGTACGAGCCGTCGCCCGAGGTCGAGGCGGTCTGGACGGCGGTGTACTCGGGGGAGCAGGACTCCCCGCTGGTCCGGCTCGGTGAGGCGCTGACCGATGTCGGCGAGCTGGTGTGGCGCTGGCGCAACGACCATCTGGTGGCAACCCGCAGGGCGATGGGGTCGAAGACCGGTACGGGAGGTTCGGCCGGGGTCGCCTGGCTGGAGAAGCGCGCCACGAAGAACGTGTTCCCCGAGCTGTGGACGGCGCGCAGCCATGTCTGACACGCCCATTCCCGAACCTCTGCCCACTACCGAAGCGCTGCCCACTCCCGGCCCGCTGCCCGCTCCTGGACCTCAGCACGCTCCGGAGCCCCTTCCCGGACCGGAATCCCTGCCCGCACCGGGCCCGCAGGCGGCCCCGTCGCCCCGATCACCGAGGATCTGCCGATGAAGCCCGCACCGGTGCAGTCCGCTCCCGATCTGTCCGCCCTGGCCCGCCGGGCTGCCGAGCTCGATGCCGCCGACGGACTGGCCCCGCTCCGGGAGCTGTTCACCCTCGACCCCGGCACGGTCTACCTCGACGGGAACTCCCTCGGCGCCCTGCCCCGGCACGTGCCCGCACGGATGCAGCAGGTCATCACCCACGAGTGGGGCGCCCTGGGCATTCGCTCCTGGGAGGAGTCCGGCTGGTGGACCGCGCCGGAGCGCGTCGGTGACCGGATCGCGCCGCTCGTCGGTGCGGCGCCCGGCACGGTGGTGGTCGGCGATTCGACAAGCGTCAACGTCTTCAAGGCACTTGTGGCCGCCGTCCGGTCGGCCGGAGAGGACCGCGACGAGATCCTGGTCGACGCCACGACCTTCCCGACGGACGGCTACATCGCCGGTTCCGCGGCCCGGATGACCGGCCGGCGGATCGTCCCGTACACGCCGGGCGATCCGGTCGGTCCGCGTACCGCCGCCGTCCTGGTCAACCATGTCGACTACCGCACCGGGCGGCTGCACGACCTGCCGGCCGTGACGGCCGCCGTGCACGCGGCGGGCGCGAGGGCCGTCTGGGACCTCTGCCACAGCGCGGGCGCGCTGCCGGTCGGACTCGAAGCCCACCGGGTCGACTTCGCGGTCGGCTGCACCTACAAGTACCTGAACGGCGGCCCCGGTTCGCCCGCCTTCCTGTATGTACGCCCCGACCTCCAGGCGTCCTTCGACTCACCGCTGCCGGGCTGGACCTCGCATGCCGACCCGTTCGGCATGGAGCCCGGATACACCCCGGCGGACGGCGCCCCGCGCGGCCGGGTCGGCACCCCCGACATCCTGTCGATGCTGGCCCTGGAGTCGGCGCTCGACGTCTGGGAAGGGGTGACGGTCGAGGCGGTCCGCGCCAAGTCGCTCGCCCTGACGGACTTCTTCCTGGAGTGCGTCAGCCTCGAATCGGTGACACCGGTCGCCCCCGAACAGCGGGGCAGCCAGGCGTCGCTGAGGTGCGAGAACGCCGGGGCGGTCATGAAGGAGCTGATCGCCCGCGGAATCGTCGGGGACTTCCGGCCGCCGGACATCCTCCGCTTCGGGTTCACCCCGCTCTACGTCGGTTTCGGCGATGCGCTGCGGGCCGCACGCGTTCTGGGGGAGGTACTGGCCTGATAGCGTCCCGGCTGGTCAGGGCAGCCCGGCCCGGACAGAGAGCCGGACAGCACGACAGGGCAGCCCGGCCCCGGACAGAGAGCCGGACAGCACGACAGGGCAGCCCGGCCCCGGACAGAGAGCCGGACAGCACGACAGGGCAGCCCGGCCCCGGACAGAGAGAGGTGGGAGCCGTATGCCGGACGACGCAGAGGCCGATGCGGTCCTCGCGCACCCCGCCGTCGCCCCCGACGCCACCGCCGCGTACGGCGACCACCCCGACCAGATCGTGGACTTCTACGCCCCGCACGGCGGTGGCGGGCCGGTCCCGCTCGTCGTCGTGCTGCACGGCGGTTCCTGGCGGCAGCGGGTCGACCGGCAGTACCTCTCGCCGTTCGCGGCTCTCCTGGCCCGCCGGGGTTTCGCGGTCGCCAGTGTCGAGTACCGGCGGGGCGGCGCCGGCCCGGTGAGCGCCGGCCGGTGGCCCGAAACGCTCGACGACATCGCCGCCGCCCTGGACGCGCTGCCGGAGCTCGTACCGTGCGCGCTTCCCCGCGCCGACCTGCGGCGGACCGTCCTCACCGGGCACTCGGCCGGCGGCCACCTCGCCCTGTGGGCGGCGGCCCGGCACGTACTGCCGCCGGAGGCACCCTGGCACCGGCCGACGCCGCCCATCCGGGGAGTGGTCGCGCTGGCACCGCTCGCGGACTTGCGCCTCGCCCGTGAACTGGGGGTCTGCGAGGGCGCGGTGGAACAGTTCCTGGCGTCGGCCGACACCGCGGCGGCGGGCTCGGCGGCTGTGGGTTCGGCGCCGGCGGAGACCCCGGCCGCGGTCCGTACGCAGTGGGCCGACCCGGCCGCGCTGCTCCCCACCGGCATCGCGACCACGGTGGTCCAGGGCCGGGAGGACGCCACCGTCCCGCCGCAGATCGCCGACGCGTTCGCGGACGCGGCGGCCAAGGAGGGCGAGCTGGTCGGTGTGACGCTGCTCGACGGCGTCGGACACTTCGCCCCGGTCGACCCGGCGGCCGACGCCTGCGCGGTGGTCGTCGCGGAGATCGAGCAACTGGCCTGGTGAGCCCGGCCCGACCGGGTGAGTCCGCGCCCCGGTGGTACGCGGGTCCGCACCCTTCCAGTACGTGAATCCGCACTCCGGTGGTACGTGAGTCCGCGCCCCGGCAGTACGCGGGTCTGCCCCCCGTACGCGAGTCCGCACCCCCCTCAGTACGCGAGTTCGCACCCCCCAGTAGTACCTGAGAGGGATCCCGCAGGTTCCGCATCAGTACGGACGACCGGGACCACCCCGCCGCCTACCGTGGTGCCTGTGACCGATACACAGACACGGAGCCCCGAGATCCGGCTGGCCGAAGGGGTCCTGGCGGGCCTGCGCCAGGACCTCTTCCACGACGCCTTCGCCTACCGCCCGCTCCGCCCGATGCGTACGGACGGACCGCTGACCCGGCGGCTGCCCGGCCGGATACGGGACCGGGCCGCATGGACCCCGCACGCGGTGGTGCTGGGCCTCGCCCTCATCACTCTGCTGCTGCCGGCCCATGGCACCACCGACTTCGACGGCCTGCTGTCCTTCCTGACCGGCCTCATCTCGGCCGGAACGGTCGTGATGACGCTGCTCAGGCCGGTCGGCGCCTGGTGGGCGTCGGTGGTGGCCGTGCCCGTGGTCAGCCTGCTCGACCGCGGCTCCGGGTCCTGGCCCTGGTCCGACAGCGCCTTCCTCGCGCACCTCGTGGTGCTGACGGTGGTCGCGGCCAGGACCAGGCCGCGGACCGCCGCCTGGATGTGGGCGGGCACCGCCCTGTACGGGTTCCTCGGGGGGACGGTCATAGGGGTGGTGGGGCAGGCCGGCATGGTCGGCTCCAACACGGCGATGATGCTGTTCCTCTCCGCGGTCACACTGCTCATCACGACGGTGGTCCAGGTCCGCCGGGAGGCCGACCGCGAGGTCACCGCTCAGCAGACGGTCACCGCCATCGAACGCGACCGGCGCACGCTCCTGGAGGAGCGCACCACCATCGCCCGTGAACTGCACGACGTCGTCGCCCACCACATGTCGGTGGTCGCCATCCAGGCCGAGGCCGCCCCGTACCGGGTGACCGATCCGCCGCCCGAGCTGACCAGGTCGTTCGAGGTGATCAGGGAGAACGCGGTGGCGGCCCTGACGGAGCTGCGCCGGGTGCTCGGTGTCGTACGGGCCGAGGACTACGAGGCCCCGGACGCCCCGCAGCCCACCCTCGCCGAACTCGACGTGCTGCTCACCAATGTCCGGGAGGCGGGCCTGGCCGTGGAGAAGACCGTGACCGGCGCGGTGCGTGAACTCCCGCAGGGCGTCGAGCTGTCGGCGTACCGCATCATCCAGGAGGCGCTGAGCAACGTCCTGCGCCACGCGCCGGGCTCACACGCCCGGGTGGAGGTCAGCTACGTCCTGGGCGGGCTCGGTCTGCGCGTGGTCAACGGCCCGCCGCGGGGCCTGGTCAAGCCTTCCCCCGGCGCCGGGCACGGCATCACCGGGATGCGGGAGCGGGTCACGATGCTGAACGGCGAGATCACCACCGACGGTACGGAGGACGGCGGTTACGAGATCACCGCGTTCATCCCGGTGCGGCGTTCCACGGAGGAGCCCGTATGAGCGCCGTCCCGGCCATCAGGGTGCTGGTCGTCGACGACCAGATGATGGTGCGTGAGGGGTTCTCGGTCCTGCTCAACGCGATGCCGGGCATCGAGGTGATCGGCGAGGCCGTCAACGGTGTCGAGGCGGTGGCCCAGGTGGCCGCACTGCGCCCGGACGTCGTCCTGATGGACATCCGGATGCCCGAGCTGAACGGCATCGAGGCGACCCGCGAGATCGTCGCGGCCGACGAGTCGGCGAAGGTGCTGGTCCTGACGACGTTCGATCTGGACGAGTACGTCTACCAGGCGCTGCGCGCGGGGGCCTCGGGGTTCCTGCTGAAGGACGCGTCGGCGCGCCAACTGGCCGATGGTGTACGGGTGGTGGCGGCCGGTGAGGCGCTGCTCGCGCCCACGATCACCAAGCGGCTGATCGTGGAGTTCTCCCGGCTGTCGGACAACCCGAGGCAGCCGTCGCTGGTCCGGGCCGAGGAGCTGACGGAGCGCGAGAGCGAGGTGCTCGTCCTGATCGCGCAGGGCCTGTCGAACGCGGAGATCGCCTCCCGGCTGATCGTCGCCGAGTCCACCATCAAGACACATGTGAGCCGGATCCTGGTGAAACTGGGCCTCCGGGACCGGACTCAGGCGGCGGTCTACGCGTACGAGACGGGGCTGGTCAGGCCGGGGTAGCGGTCACTCGGACGGGTGATCGTTCGCGGGTTCGGGCCTGGTCCGGCCGGTGCTCGGTGACACTGGTGCTCGCACAGAAGGGGGGCGGCCATGGCAGAGCGCATGTCTCAGATGACGGTCGAGGAATTCGAGAAGATCGCCCGGTTTGCCGCAGTCGAGTCCGATGCTGCTGTGTTCGAACTCATCAACGGACGGATCGGAGACCGTGGAGTGCCGGACGGGGACCACAACGAGATCTGGATGTGGTTGCAGGGCATCTGCATGCGGCACCGGCCCGAACTGGGGCTCTACGGCGGTGACCAGGGTCTGAAGGTCGAGTCGTACCGTGACGGCAGGGCGCGTTCGGACGGTTGTCTCGCCCCGCGGGGCAACTTCGTCGGCCAGAGTGAGTGGGCGGACCCGGACGGCGTTCTGATGGTCGTCGAGATCACGTCGTACGACCGTGTCACCGACCGCCGCGACCGCAAGGAGAAACCCCGCGCCTACGCCGACGCCGGGATTCCGGTCTATCTGCTGGTCGATCGTGAGGCCGGTGCCGCCACGGTGTTCAGTGCGCCGGACCCGGAAGGCGGCGGCTACCGCGACAGCCACACCGTGAAGTTCGGCGAAGTGCTCATGCTCCCCGACCCGGTGGGCATCGAACTCGACACCGAGGTGCTCCAGAACTACGTGCGCTGACCCTCCGCGCACCGCCCACCGCGTCGCGGACTGGGGGCGTGCGTCGGTCGCCCCCGCGCTATCCCGCGCTGCGCGGTGGCATCCGCTGGGTGATCCGGTCGAACAGATCGGTCAGCGGCGCGCTGACCTCCCGGCCGAATACGGTCAGCCCATAGGTCACCTGCGGTGGTGCCGTCGGCTCGACCTCGCGCCAGACCAGGCCGTCCTGGACCAGTGCGCGCAGGGTCTGCGCGAGCATCTTCTCGCTGATGCCCTGGATGCTCTCGCGCAGCTCGTAGAACCGGAGATCGTGGCTCCGCAAGGAGATCAGCACCCAGATGCCCCACCTGCTGGTCACATGGTCGACCACATCGCGTGCGGGGCAGTCGGTGTGAAACACGTCATACCGTGCCGCAGTCCCGGCCCCGCTGTCCTGCGCGCCTTCCGTCATGTCATGAACTTACCTCAAGGTATGTCCTTACCAAAAGTTAGCTCGCGCTCCTAACGTGCGGAGCGACAGAGGACATCCGAACGAGGAGCTGAACATGATTACTGTGACCGGGGCCACCGGGAACATCGGCCGGCCGTTGACGCAGGCGCTCGCCGAGGCGGGCCGGCAGGTGACGGCGGTGTCACGGCATACGGCGGCGGTGCCGGACGGCGTCCGCCACATGGTGGCTGACCTGTCCGATCCGGTCGGCCTCAAGCCCGCGCTGGACGGGGCGGAGGCGTTGTTCCTGCTGCTCTCCGGCGATCTGCACGCCACCGGAGCGGACCCCGCGGACATCATCGGCCAGGCCGCGGACAGCGGCGTCCGCCGGATCGTCCTGCTCTCCACCCAGGGCGTGGTGACCAGACCCTTCGGTGCCACGCGGATCGCGATGCGCGCACTGGAGGACACGCTGCGGGGGTCCGGCCTGGAGTGGGCCATCCTGCGGCCGGGCGGCTTCGCCTCCAACGCCCTGTGGTGGGCCGAGTCGGTCCGTACACAGCAGGTCGTCGCCGCGCCCTTCGGTGACATCGGGGTGCCGGTCGTCGACCCGGCGGACATCGCCGATGTCGCGGCGGCCTGCCTGCTGGACGACCGGCACACCGGGGGTGTGTACGAGCTGACCGGCCCGGAAGTGATCACTCCGCGCCAGCAGGCGGAGGCGATCGCGGCCGCGCTGGGCTCGCCGGTGAGGTTCCATGAACTCACCCGGGACGAGGCCAGGGCCGCCATGGCCCGGAACATGCCGGCGGAGCTGGCCGACGACACCCTGGACATCCTCGGCTCCCCGAGCCCGGCCGAGCTGCGCGTCAGCCCGGACGTCGAGCGGGTCACCGGCCGCGCCCCGCGCACCTTCGCCGACTGGGCCGCCCGCCATGCCGCCGCGTTCCGGTGAGGGCGGCTTGGTGGTGAGGGCCGCATTGCTGCTGAGAACCTGCTGGCGGTGAGGACCCCTGCTGCTGAGGGCCGCCTGTCGGTGAGGGCCGCTTGCTGCTGGGGCCCCTCCGGCCGCCCCCTCCGCAGCCACCGCCCCTCCGCAGTCACCGCCCCCTCCCGCCGGAGCAGCACCCGGCGGGAGGGGCCATCACGCCGCGACCGCGGGCAGGGTCAGCCCCCACACCCCCGCCCGTACCATCCAGGTCCGGGTCCGCACCGGGCCGCCCACCAGGCCGTCCCTGTGGTAGCGGAAATCCGCCCCGGACACCGTCACGGCAAGGGCCTCGGCCGTCAGCCGGTCGCCCGACGGGAGTTCGACGGCCACCTCGGCCTTCCCCGCGCCGCCCCGCGACGAGACCCGGACCCCCGTCACCGGCCGGTCCAGATCGGCCAGCAGGACCCCGTCCGCCTCCACCCGCAGCCGCTGCACCCGGGGCGCCTCCGGGGCGGGGGCCGGGCCGACGAGGCTCCGTACGAGCGAGCGGCAGGCGCCCCACACCGAGTGCGGCCCCGCACCGTCCGCGCCCGGCGGCCCGGAGCGCGGGGCCCCCGCCGGGATGCGCAGATCGCCCAGCACCACCGCGTCGCTGTCGTCCACCAGCAGATCCAGCCAGCGCACCACGCCGTCGAGCACCGACCGCGCCGCGGCCACCGCCCCCACCGGGACCCCCAGCGACCGCGCCAGCTCCAGCGCGGGCGCCGGGCCCACCGGCACCAGGGAGAGGGCGCCGCGCGTCCGGTCGCGCTCGCGGTGCAGCAGGGTCACCGCCCGGAGCAGCGCCCGGTCGTCGCCGACCACCACGAGGTGGCGGTGGCCGCGCCGGGCGAGCGCCCGCGCGAACTCGTCCGGTCCATCGGGCAGGCAGATCTTGGCGTGCGCCCCGGCGCACAGCACGTCCTTCGCGATCCGTACGGACTCACCGTCCGCACGGCGGGCGACCGGGTCGATGACCACCAGCAGCTGATGCTCGGTGCTCGCTGCGGGATCTGGAGCCGACACCTCGGTCCTTCCTCGGGTAGCATCTTTGTGCAAGAGCCCCTTGCGCTATTGCGCCAGGGGCTTCGTCTATTCCGGGGCAGCCGGTTCGACGGTTCAGGTATCGGCGTACGCCAGACGTGCGCCCCCTGACCTTGGACATGCCCCGCCCGGAAGGGGTGTACGCCTGTGCCCGCACTTGTGCTGCTCGGTGCTCAGTGGGGTGACGAGGGCAAGGGAAAGGCCACCGACCTCCTCGGTGGATCCGTGGATTACGTGGTGCGCTACCAGGGCGGCAACAACGCCGGCCACACGGTCGTCGTCGGCGACCAGAAGTACGCGCTCCACCTCCTCCCTTCCGGAATCCTCTCACCGGAGTGCACTCCGGTGATCGGCAACGGAGTCGTCGTCGACCCAGCGGTCCTGCTCTCCGAGCTGAGCGGGCTGAACGACCGCGGCGTGGACACGTCCAAGCTGCTGGTCAGCGGTAACGCGCACCTGATCACGCCGTATCACACCACCGTCGACAAGGTGACGGAACGGTTCCTCGGCAAGCGGAGGATCGGCACCACGGGCCGGGGCATCGGCCCGGCCTACGCCGACAAGATCAACCGCGTCGGTATCCGGGTCCAGGACCTCTACGACGAGTCGATCCTGGAGCAGAAGGTCGAGGCCGCGCTCGACGGCAAGAACCAGATCCTCGCCAAGCTCTACAACCGGCGCGCGATCGAGGCCGGCCAGATCGTCGAGGAACTGCTCGGCTACGGCGAGCAGATGCGCCCGTACGTCGCGGACACCGCGCTCGTCCTGAACAAGGCGCTGGACGAGGACAAGGTCGTCCTCATGGAGGGCGGCCAGGGCACCCTGCTGGACGTCGACCACGGCACGTACCCCTTCGTCACCTCGTCCAACCCGACCGCGGGCGGCGCCTGCACCGGTACCGGCGTCGGCCCGACGAAGATCACCCGGGTCATCGGCATCCTCAAGGCGTACACGACCCGGGTGGGCGCGGGACCGTTCCCGACCGAGCTCTTCGACGAGGACGGCGACAAGCTGCGCTCGATCGGTCACGAGTACGGCGTCACGACCGGCCGCGACCGCCGCTGCGGCTGGTTCGACGCGGTCATCGCGCGCTATGCGACGCGGGTGAACGGTCTGACCGACTTCTTCCTCACCAAGCTCGACATCCTCACCGGCTGGGAGCAGATCCCGGTGTGTGTGGCGTACGAGATCGACGGCAAGCGCGTCGAGGAGCTGCCGTTCAGCCAGACGGACTTCCACCACGCCAAGCCGGTCTACGAGTACCTGCCCGGCTGGACCGAGGACATCACCAAGGCGAAGACCTTCGCCGACCTGCCGAAGAACGCGCAGGCGTATGTGAAGGCGCTGGAGGAGATGTCCGGCGCACCGATCTCGGCGATCGGTGTGGGACCCGGCCGTACCGAGACGATCGAGATCAACTCGTTCATCTGAGAGACATCGCGGACGCACTGAGCCAGACGCACTGAGCGGCGGCCGACCCGGACTCGGGTCGGCCGCCGTCGTCCGTCCTGAGCTGCGGATTGTCCGCAGCGAGAAGAGTTTCCCCACCGTGCCCCTGCTGTTCGCCCTGCCTGGCTACTCTCCACTCGCCCCGGCCCGGCACAGGAGAGGCACGTTGATGAGCACCCCGGCCCACCGCACCCCAGCCCGGCAGTTCGTGGCTGCTCCGATGCCGATCCGGCGGCGCCGCGACCGGGACCGGCCCGGGAGCGTCTCCGGAAGCCCGGCGGAGCGCGCCCTCCTGGGGATCCAGTCCAGCGCCGGCAACCGGGCGGCGACCGCGGCCGTGCAGCGCGCCAGGGGCACGGCGAAGGCGCCCAGGAACGCCGCCGCGCCGGAGAACGCCGGCGCGGCCCCCGCCGCCACCGGCACCGCCACCGGATCGAAGAGTTACCGCGACCGGATCGCCTCGGTCCTCGACCGGCTCAAGAAGAATCTCGAATTCATCGACACCTTCGTCAAGGGCGTCCAGGTACCGGCCAACGCGGGCTTCTCCCAGCAGGCCTCCGCGACGGTCGACGACGGCCTCAAACACTCCGCCGGCCTGTCGGGGACCTCCGCGGCTTCGGAGAACCTGGCAGCGGAGAGCGTCGGCGCCGCGCTCAGTGGCATGGAGGCGGCCAAAGCCAGGAAGGACGCCCAGAAGTACAAGAGCGGGGCCGCTTTCCACGGAGCGGACAAGAAGGCCAACTCCAAGTCGGCCGACGCGGTCATCAGCGCCGCCGGGGCCGGGAACTACGCCCTCGGTATCGCCAAGGAGCTGACCAAGGCCGAGCACGCGGCGCACGCCATGTCGGCGGCCGAGGCGAGCGGTATCGGATCCAGCGCCTTCGGTGCGGTGAAGGGCGCCCGTGCGGCGGGCCGGTTCGGCCTGACGGCCCGCAAGTACCGCGCCCTGAAAGAACTGCCCAAGCCGGACCGCACCGACGAGGGGGCGATGACCCGGCTGAACCAGGCCCGGCAGCAGGCTGAATGGGCCGCGGCCGAGGCGTATGTCGCGCTGGACGCCCACTGGGACCATGAGGGCGAGGACCGGCTGGAGCGGGTCTCCGACGCCATCGACGTGGCCTGGGCGGCGATGGGGGACGCCCGTGACGCCGCCCAGGATGTCCGGCGTGCCGAAGACGCCAACGCGATGGACACGGTGCACACGTACGCGCTCGGTAAGCAGCGCAACAAGATGGGCAAGCAGGCCCTCACCGCCGTGGGCGAGTCCACCAAGGCCGCGGGCGGCATCGTGACGGCGGTCGCCGCCACGGCGGGAGGCGCCGGACTGGCGAGCAACCCGGTCGGCTGGGGCCTGGCCGCCGGCGCGGCCGGTCTCGTCCTCGGCGTCACCGCCTACAAGGCGGGCCGCGCGGGCATGAAGCGCTACGAGGGGGCCCGCCACCCCGAACGCTGGGCACCGGAAGGGGCCCCGACGGAGCCCGCCTCCCGCGAGGAGGCGCTGAAGGAGGCCCTGAAGTTCTGGAAGAAGGTCCAGAACGGCGAACGCCAGGCCATGGCACGGAAGCTGTACGGACTGGCCGCGGGCGCGGACATCAACGGAAGCGGCGACACGTCCGCCGAGATGCGGGACTCGGCCAGAGCCCTGCTCATCGCTCTCAAGGCAGGCCCGGCCAACCACCGGCTGAGCCCGGAGGCGTGGGCGGCCTCCCTCAACGACCCGTCGAAGAGCGCGGCTTGGGTCAAGGAGATAGCGGAACAGCTGTCGTCGGCCTGAGCCCGGCCTCGGGAACGGGACCGCGGCCGTCCGGATGCCGCCGCCGGTCCGGGACGCCGCGGGACCTTCATACGCCCGAGAGCGCCACGTCCGCCACTGCGCGGGCCGTCGCCCGCCCGGTGCTCCGTACCGAGGCGTCGGCCCCCGGCAGACAGCGGCGCTCCGTGGGCTCGTACACGCAGCCCAGCACCCCGGCGTGGTCGGTGTCCGGTTCGTGCAGCTCCGAGTCCCAGCCGTGGGCGCGCAGCGCTTGGTGCAGCTCACGTGAGGCGTCGCCGGGTACGACGGTGTCCGCCGTGCCGTGCACCAGCCGCACCCTGACCGGTGTCACCGCCCGGCCCAGCGCCTGGAGGGGCACCGTGCCGGTGGTACGCGCCGGGCGCTGGTAGCCGCCCGCGACGCCCACCACCGCGGCGGGCCGCCAGCCGTCGAAGAGTTCCGGATGCAGCGCCACCCCCACAGCGGCTCCCGCCCCGGCCGACCAGCCCGCCAGGACGATCCGCTCGGGGTGGGGATGGTCGGTGAGGTCGCCTGCGTGCTCACGGGCGAACCGCAACGAGTCGGTGAGATGGGCACGGCCTCCGTCGGGCCGGTCCGAACGCCAGTCGGGTACCAGGACGGCAGGGCCGAGAGCGGCTATCTCCCGGGCCAGCGGGGCCAGTACGTCACGCTCGTCCGGCCCCACGCCGTGCCACAGCAGCACACACGGGCTGTCGCGCCGGGTGCCGGTGTAGAGGTCGAGCGGCTTTGTCCCGCCGTCGGTCGGGTACTGCGCGGTGCGGACCGTGACGCTCAAAGCCGTTCCTCCGGGCTGTGAGAAGGGGAGAGGGAGAGGGGCAAAGGCCGGACGGCGTGGACGGGCAGTCCTTGCCGCACCGGGTGGAGGGGCGGGGCGGCAAGGACTGGTCAGGGCCGGCCCCGGACAGAACAGCTAGCGCTTCACGGCCCGCAGGATCACGAACTTCGGGTCGCTCGTCACCACCCGGCAGTTGCCGAAGGTGCGCTGGAGCATCACGTGGTAGCTGAGGTGCCGGTTGCCGACGACCCACAGCTCGCCGCCCGGCCGCAGCGCCTCGCGTGCGCCGCGGAACATCCGCCGGGACGTCTGGTCGCTGGTCGCCTGGTGGGCGTGGAACGGCGGGTTGTTCAGTACCAGGTCGACCGAGCCGGGTTCCACCCCCGCGAAGGTGTCGCCGATGCGGAACTCGGCCGGGGCGTCCGGCCCGAGGTTCTTCCGGAAGGTGGCCTCGGCCGACGCCATCGCCTGGAACGACTCGTCGGTGAAGACGACTTCGGCCCGCGGGTTGGCGAGTGCGACGGCGGTGCCGACGACGCCGTTGCCGCAGCCGAGGTCGACCACCCGTTCCGGGCCCTCGTGCCGGGGCAGGTTCGGCAGGAAGAACCGGGTGCCGATGTCGAGGCGTTCGGCGCAGAAGACCCCGGCGTGGTTGACGACGGTCCGCCCCGATGCGGCCCCGACGCCGGCGGGGAGTTCGTAACTCCGCGGCCAGGGGCTGGGACCCGGGGCGAGCGCCGGGTCGGGGGTGCAGAAGATCAGCCGGGCCTTCTTCACCGCGAGGGACGTCTTCGTGGGCCCGATGATCTGCTCGAAGAGCTTGAGGGTCGAGGTGTGGATCTCCTTGACCATCCCGGTGCCGACCACGACGGTCCCGGCGTGCACGGCGGGTGCGAGCCGGTGCAGCTGGTCCTCAAGGAGGGCGAGGCTCTTCGGGACCCGGACGACCAGCAGATCGATCCGCCCGGGCGGTGCGTCCTGGGTGGAGAGCAGCCGTACGGCGCCGCCGTCGATGCCGTTCCGCTCCAGATTGGCCCGGGTCGCCTCCTGCCCGAGGAAGGAGTCGGTGATCTGGACGACCTCACCGGCCACGCCATCCGAGGCCCGCGCCCCGGCCAGAGCAGTGGTGAGCGCGCCCCACCGGTCACCGGCCACGACGGTGGTGCCGGGCGGGATGTCCGTAGCGGCGCCCGGTTCCGTACGGCGCCCGGCACCGGCAGTCGGTCCCGTACCGGCGCCCGGTTCCGTACCGGTTCTCGGCTCAGCACCGCCGCCCGGTTCCGTACCGGCGCCGTTCCCGGCGAGATGGCGCAGTACGTACTCGTCGGCGGCGTCCCAGGCACGCAGCTGGTCGCGGGGGTCCTCGGGGAAGCGGGTGAGGGCGAGCGAGCCTGATGACGTCGGCAGATGGTTCATTGCCGACCAGGCTAGCCGTCTCAGGAGGCGGCCGTCTTCTCGGCCAGTTTCTGGAATTCGCCCAGGTCGTAGTTGGCCAGGGCCGAGTCGAGGTTGGTGAGGGCGCCCAGGTGCTCGATGAAGCCCTGGGGGTCGTACTCGATCTGGAGCGTCACCCGGCTCGTCGTGTCGGTGAGGTGGTGGAAGGTGACCACACCGGCGTGGTGGACGCCCTCGGTGGTCCGCCAGGCGATCCGGTCCTCCGGCACGACCTCGGTGAGTTCGGCGACGAAGTTCTTGTCGGCGCCGGGGATCTGCAGCTGCCAGGCGAAACGCTTCTCGTCGATCGGCTCGACGAGGCGTACGTGGCTCAGGAAGGCGGGCCAGCGGGTGACGTCGCTCCACAGCGCCCAGCTCACGGCGACGGGGGCGTTGATGTCCACGGTCTCGACCATCGATGACGACATACGTGCCTCTCCTCTTACGCGTCTGCTCTCGGGCCTCTTTCACGGGCTCGTTCTTCACGGACCGGCTACCCGGAGACTGTTCGGCCACACGGCCGGGCCGTACCCGCCGGGAGACGGACCCTCCCGGGTGCCGGGGAAAACGTCCGGTGCTGCCGGTGAGCCGTTTCCGGCCGGGGTCCCGGAGCCGGTGGTGGGGTGGGGCGCCGGGGGCTGCGGGCCGCTGTCGTCCATGACCGCGTACACCGCGCCGCCCGCGCCGACCGCCACGATCAGGGCTACGAGGATCAGCGCGACCGTCCAGTGGCTGTTGCGCTCGGCCGGTTCGGGGGCCGTCACGGGGGTGTAGTACCTGTAATCGGGGCGTGGGCGTGGGCGTGGTGGGGTCATGTCCGGTGGCGGCGGGGCCGGTGCCGGGGCCGGATCGACGCCGTGTGCGCCGGCACCTGCACGGTCGCCGCCCGCCCTGTCGCCATCCGCACAGTCACCATCCACCCCGTGGACATCCGCACAGTCACCGTCCGCGCCGACATGATCTGGATCACCCGGCTGAAGATTCTCCATCGCTGTGCCGCCTCCCCGTGGACGCGCCGCCGCGCGCCCCTGTGGAGGAACGCGCGCCCCTCGAAGGCGAGAGTAATGCGCCCCCATGGCGCACCGGTATGACTGGTGTCCGGCCATGCGACACCCTGCCGACGAATCCCGCCGAGTCCATACACGATGGCCATGTGCGCCCCCACCTGCGGCTCTCTACGCTGGCCTGCATGACCCCTCACATCCCGCAGCCCGATCCCCGCACGGGTGCGGCCGTCAAGGCCGCCGACCGTGCGCACGTCTTCCACTCCTGGTCCGCGCAGGACCTCATCGACCCGCTCGCCGTCGCCGGTGCCGAGGGCTCGTACTTCTGGGATTACGAGGGCAACCGGTACCTCGACTTCACCAGTGGTCTCGTCTTCACCAACATCGGCTACCAGCACCCGAAGGTCGTCGCCGCGATCCAGGAGCAGGCGGCGACGATGACGACGTTCGCCCCCGCCTTCGCGGTCGAGTCGCGCTCCGAGGCCGCACGCCTCATCGCGGAGCGCACCCCCGGCGACCTCGACAAGATCTTCTTCACCAACGGCGGCGCCGAGGCCGTCGAGAACGCCACACGCATGGCCCGGCTGCACACCGGCCGCCCGAAGGTGCTGAGCGCCTACCGCTCGTACCACGGCGGCACCGCCACCGCGATCAACCTCACCGGCGACCCGCGCCGCTGGGGATCGGACACGGCGACCGCGGGTGTGGTGCACTTCTGGGCGCCGTTCCTCTACCGCTCCCCCTTCTACGCGGCCACCGAGGCCGAGGAGAGCGCCCGCGCCCTCCAGCACCTTGAGGACACCATCGCTTACGAGGGCCCGCAGTCGGTGGCCGCGATCATCCTCGAAACCGTCCCGGGCACGGCCGGCATCATGGTCCCGCCGCCCGGCTACCTCGCGGGTGTCCGCGAGATCTGCGACCGGTACGGCATCGTCTTCATCCTCGACGAGGTGATGGCGGGCTTCGGCCGCACCGGCTCCTGGTTCGCCGCCGACCTCTTCGGCGTCACCCCCGACCTGCTGACCTTCGCCAAGGGCGTCAACTCGGGGTACGTCCCGCTGGGCGGTGTCGCGATCTCCGGCGAGATCGCCGAGACCTTCGCCAAGCGCCCCTACCCGGGCGGCCTCACCTACTCCGGCCACCCGCTGGCCTGCGCGGCGGCCGTCGCGACGATCAAGGCCATGGAGGAGGAGGACATCGTCGGCCAGGCCGCCCGCCTCGGCACCGACATCCTGGCCCCGGCCCTCGCGGACCTGGCCGCACGCCACCCGTCGGTCGGCGAGGTGCGCGGCGTGGGCGCGTTCTGGGCGCTGGACCTCGTACGGAACAGGGAGACGCACGAGCCCCTGGTCCCCTACAACGCGACGGGCGAGGCCAACGCCCCGATGGCGGCGTTCGGCGCGGCCGCGAAGAAGCACGGCCTGTGGCCCTTCATCAACATGAACCGCACCCATGTGGTGCCCCCGTGCAACATCACGGACGCGGAGGCCAAGGAGGGCCTCGCCGCACTCGACGCGGCGCTCGCGGTGGCCGACGAGCACGTGGTCGCCTGACGGGCAGTCAGGCGAAAGGGCGGGGGACGCCGGGGTGTTCAGCGCCTCGGCGTTCGCTGTTCCCGCTCGTGGACTGCCCGTCCCGGGCTGCACCGGCCGAAAGATCACCTCCGCCCTGATCACCGTCTACGCTCGCCCCGGAGGCTGCCCGCGCGGCAAAGGGGCCCGTGCGGACCGGGCCGGGCTCCGGGCTGATCCGGAGCGGTGGGACTGGCCGTAGGGTGTCCGGAGTCGGACGAGGGGAACAGGACCATGCCCGCGAGCGGAGCGGTGACCCGCAGTACTCTGCGGCAGCAGATCGCCGACGCGCTGCGTGACGAAGTGCTTGCGGGCCGTCTTCAGCCGGGCGAGATCTTCACCGTCAAGCAGATCGCCGAAGGGTACGGGGTCTCGGCGACCCCGGTCCGTGAGGCGCTCGTCGAGATGGCCGCGCAGGGGCTGCTCGACTCGGACCAGCACAGGGGGTTCCGGGTCCATCAGTTCTCGGTCGACGACTACTGCGCCATGGTCGAGGCCCGCTCGCTGATCGTCGACGGGATCTTCCGGCGGCTCGCGCTGCGAGGTGTGGCGGGTGAGCCGCTGCTGTCCGTGCGCCGGCGGGCCGAGGAGGCGGTGCAGGCCGCGCGGACCGGCAGCCTGGAGATCCTCATCGGGTACGACCTGCGGTTCTGGCGCGAGCTCGGGGCGCTCACCGGGAACCGCTACATCGCCGACTTCCTGCACCGGCTGCGGGTGCAGTGCTGGGTGTTCGCCGTGCCGTATCTGCGGGACCGCGCGCAGCCCACCGAGTGGCTGTGGCGGGGACACGAGAAGCTGGTCGACGCGGTGACGAGCGGTGACGGTGACCTGGCGCATGCGGTGATCGAGGAGTACAACGCGCACGCCGTCCGCTGGGCTGAGCAACTGCGCGCCACCACCGGTACGGCTGCGTCGTCCCGTGACGCACAGCCTGATCAAGAACAGCAAGAACAGCAAGAGCAGCAACAGCAGCAACAGCAGCCGTCCGACTGCCCGCTCCCGGACCAGCCGTCCGGCCGCCGTCCGGCCGACGGGGCCGCCCGGTGAGCGTCGTGGAGCCGGAGAGGGCGGAGGCGGTCGAGGCCACGGTGGAGCTGTCCGTCGTCGTGCCCGCGTACAACGAGGAGGGGCGGCTCGGCCCCACGCTGGACGCCGTCCGTACGTATCTGGACGCGCGGCCGGGCAGCTGGGAGCTGTTGGTCGTCGACGACGGTTCGGCGGACGGTACCGCGCGCATCGCCCGTGCGGCCGCCGCCGCCGACCCCCGGGTCCGGCTGGTCAGCAGCGCGGACAACCGCGGCAAGGGGCACGCCCTGCGGCTCGGTGTGGCCGCGTCGAGGGGCGTACGGGTGCTGGTCACCGATGCCGATCTGGCCACGCCCATCGAGGAGTTGGGGCGGCTCACCGAGGAGCTGGAGACCGGGTACGCGGCCGCGGTCGGCTCGCGGGCGCACCCCGAGTCCAGCGTCGAGGTGCACCAGGGGCGGCTGCGCGAGTGGATGGGGCGGATGGGCAACCGGCTCATACGTGCCGTCGCCGTCCCCGGCATCCGCGACACCCAGTGCGGATTCAAGCTCCTCGACGGCGACAAGGCGCGCGAGGCGTTCGCCGACGCCCGGCTCGACGGGTGGGGCATCGACGTCGAGATACTCCAGTACTTCCGCCGCCAGGGCTGGCCGGTCGCCGAGGTCCCGGTGCGGTGGGCGCACCAGGAGGGCTCCAAGGTCGGGCCGCTCGACTATCTGCGGGTCCTCGCGGAACTGCTCAGGCTGAAGACCCGCGCGGTCCGCCGCACCGACCTGGCCGTCTGCGGGCTCTTCCTGCTGGCGTCCGTCCTGCTCTACAAGAACCTCTGGGCCGACCTCGGCCACGGCTACCTCCGCGACTCGCTCCAGGACCAGAACCAGTGGGAGTGGTTCTTCGCGGTCACCGCGGACAACATCGCCCATCTGCACAACCCGCTCTTCACCACCGCGCAGAACTACCCGGACGGCGTGAACCTCATGGGCAACACGCCCATGCTGGGGCTCTCCGTCCCGCTCACCCCGGTGACGCTGGCGTTCGGACCGACGGTGACCTGGGCGCTGGTGCTGACCTGCGGGCTCGCCGCGACGGCCGCCGCCTGGTACTGGCTGATCGCCCGGCGCCTGGTCCGCAACCGGTGGGCCGCCGCGCTCGGCGGGGCGCTCGCCGCCTTCGCGCCGCCGATGATCTCGCACGGCAACGCGCACCCCAACTTCCTGGTGCTGTTCATGATCCCGGTCATCATCGACCGGGCGCTGCGTCTCTGCGAGGGGAAGCGGGTGGTACGTGACGGGGTGCTGCTCGGGCTCTTCGCCACGTACCAGGTCTTCCTCGGTGAGGAGCCGTTCCTGCTGGCGGCCCTCGGCATGCTGCTCTTCGCGGCGGCCTACGGGGTGCTGCGCAGGGAGGTGGCACGGGCCGCGTGGCGCCCGCTGCTCAAGGGGCTCGGGATCGCCGCGCTCACCGCGCTGCCGCTGGTCGCGTACCCGCTGGGCTGGCAGTTCTTCGGCGCGCAGAGCTACCACAGCGTGCTGCACGGGAACAACGCGGGCAACAGCCCGCGCGCCCTCGTCGCATTCTCCGGACGCGCCCTGTTCGGCAGCGACACGACGGCCGACAAGCTGGCGCTCAACCGGACCGAGCAGAACGCCTTCTACGGCTGGCCGCTGGTGGCGCTGGCCTTCGCGATCACCGTAAGGCTCTGGCGGCACGCGCTGGTCAGGGCGCTGGCCTTCACGGCGGTGGCCGCCGCGGTGCTCTCGCTGGGCCAGAAGATCCGTATCCCGTACACCGATGTGGTGTTCCCGGGCCCGTGGCGGCTGCTGGCGCACCGGCCGCTCTTCGAGTCGGTGATCGAGGGCCGGGTCGCGATGATCTGCGCCCCGGCGCTCGGCGTGTTGGTCGCGCTGGCCGCCGACCGGCTGATCCGCAGCCGTGTCCACGCGTACCGGGTCTGCGGGGCGCTGGCGGTGGCCGCCGCGCTGGTCCCGATCGTGCCCACCCCGATGCCGGTGCAGAGCCGCCCGGACGTCCCGGCGTTCATCGCCGACGGACTGTGGAAGAAGTACGTCGGCCCCGGCGAGTCCGTGGTCCCGGTGCCGCTGCCCGACCCGGGCAGCGCGGAGGCCCTGCACTGGCAGTCGGCCACCGGGGTGCGCTTCCCGGTGCCGGGCGGCTACTTCAACGGGCCGTACGGACCCGAGCGCACCGGCATCTACGGTGCGCCGCCCCGCTACACGTCGAACCTCTTCCGGGACATCCGCTACGGCGCGAAGATCCCGGAGATCGGCGCCGGCTGGCGGGCGCAGGCGCGTTACGACCTGGCGTACTGGAAGGCCGGCGTGGTCGTCATCCCGCCCGAGGACAACGACGCGGCGCTGTATGTGACGGTGCAGAAGCTGCTGGGGCGCCCGGGGCAGCGGATCGGCGGCGCCTGGGTCTGGGTGGTCGGCAAGGAGAGCGGCGCGACGGCTTCGGCGCGGTAGGGGCTTCTGTACGGAACGGAACGGAACGGGCCGGAGGAGCCCGGGGTGGCCGGGGGTCTTCGCGCAGCGTGAACCGCGCATTACGCTGGCCGGACAAGCCCGCTCGGGGGGTGACCCCCGAACCCCGCTAGGAGCCCCGTTGGCCTGTGACCTGTGGCTGGTCCCCCTCGTCGATGTGCTGTGCCACAGCCCCGACAACCCCTTCGCGGAAGAGATAGCCGTCTACGACAAGGCGCTCGGCGAAGCCGGTCTGCCGTCCGTACCCGTCTTCGCCTATATGCCGGGGCTCTCCGGCGATGTGGCCCCGGTGGCCGGTTTCGACTACGACGCCCTGCACTTCCTGCGGCGCGCGTACCTCCTGAAGATCTGCGGCCTGGAGGTCGCCCCGGTCGACCACCTGGGCGGCGACTACGAACAGCTCCTGGAGATGTTCGAGTCCACGGCGCAGCAGTCCCATCTGGTGTGGCACTACGACCACGCGGGCGCCTATGTCCCCGTCGACTTCGGCGCACCGCTCTCCAACGACGAACTCCTGGAGGGCGGCGGCCCGCTGGGCTCCGCCCATGGTCTGCTCCGGGAGCTGGAGCTGGTGGCCGGGGCCATCGGCATCGACGCGGCGAACCCGCCGGCCACACCGCAGGCGCCGTCCCGGCCGACGTCGCTGGAGGAACCGGCGGGCCCGGTCCCGTCCGACGACGGCCCGTTCGCCCGCGAACGCCATGTGTGGCTGGGACTGCACGCGGCTGCCACCCGCAGCCTCGCGCAGGGGTCGATGATCGTCTTCAGCTGACCCGGCGGAGTGCCGGGGGAGGGCCCCGGGAGCACGAGCGCGGCTCCCCGGGTGCCCTCCCTCCCGGGCACGTCAGGGCCGGGCGCGGGCGACGGGTCGTACGCTTCGGGGCATGCGTGTACTTGTCACCGGAGGCGCGGGCTTCATCGGCTCGCACATCGTCGCCGACCTCACCGCCCGTGGCCACGAACCCGTGGTGTTCGACGCCCTGTTGGCCGCCGCCCACGCCGAGCGGCCGTCCCCGCCCGGCGCGGGCGGCGCCGAGTGGATCGAGGCCGACGTCCGCGACCGCAGAGCCGTGGAGGAGGTCCTGCGCGGGGTGGACGCGGTCTGCCACCAGGCGGCGATGGTCGGCCTCGGCAAGCACTTCGCCGATGCGCCGGAGTATGTGAGCTGCAACGACCTCGGCACCGCCGTTCTGCTCGCCGCCATGGAGGGCGCGGGCGTGCGCGATCTGGTGCTGGCCGGGTCCATGGTGGTGTACGGGGAGGGCCGTTACGACTGTGACCGCCATGGCACCGTCCGCCCCGGCCCGCGTGCGCCCGCCGGTCTGGCGGCGGGCCGGTTCGAGCCCGTGTGCCCGCAGTGCGGTGCGGAGCTGGCTCCGGGCCTGGTCACCGAGGAGGCACCGGCCGACCCGCGGAACGTGTACGCGACGACGAAGCTCGCCCAGGAGCATCTGGCCGCCGCCTGGGCCCGTGCGACCGGCGGCCGGGCGATCGCGCTGCGCTACCACAACGTGTACGGGCCGGGGATGCCCCGGGACACCCCGTACGCGGGCGTGGCGTCCTTCTTCCGCTCGTCCCTGGCGCGTGGCGAAGCCCCGGTCGTGTACGAGGACGGCGGCCAGCGGCGGGACTTCGTCCACGTACGGGACATCGCATCCGCCAACACCGCGGCGCTTGAGGGCGTTTCGGCCCGTGCGGACGGGGAGCTGCGCGCGTACAACGTGGGCAGCGGGGAACCGCACACCATTCTGGAGATGGCGGCGCTGCTCGCCACCGCGTACCCGGGGCCGGCCCCGCGGGTGACCGGGGAGTACCGGCTCGGGGACGTCCGCCACATCACCGCCTCCTCCCGGCGGATCCGGTCCGAACTGGACTGGCTGCCTTCGGTGCCGTTCCCGGACGGGGTGGCGGAGTTCGCCCACGCGCCGATGCGGCCGACGGCCGACACCCCGGCCCCGGCCTGAGGCCCCGGGTACGCCTGACGCCCCCCGGCTCGGGTGAGTTGGAGCTCCGTCCGGCAGCCGACGCCGGACGGAGCTCCACCGCACCGCTCATGCGGCGGCCACCGCCACCTTCCGGCGGTAGGTCAGTACGAGGTGGGTGGCGACCCCGAAGAGGAGCCCCCAGAACGCCGATCCGATGCCGAAGAGGGTGAGCCCGGAGGCCGTGGCGAGGAAGGTGATCAGCGCCGCCTCGCGGTCCTTCTCCTCCTTCACCGCACCCGTGAGACTGCCCGCCAGCGCCCCGAGGAGCGCCACCCCGGCGATCGCCGCCACCAGCTCCTTCGGCAGCCCGGCGAACAAGGCCACGAGCGCGGAGCCGAACACGCCGATGATCAGGTAGAACGCCCCGCAGGACACCCCCGCCACATACCGGCGCCGCGGATCGCGGTGCGCCTCGGGGCCGGTGCAGATCGCGGCGGTGATCGCGGCCAGATTGACCGCGTGCGAACCGAACGGGGCCAGCACGGTCGAGACGATCCCGGTCGAGCCGATCAGCAGCCGGTCCTTCGGCTCGTACCCGGAGGCGCTGAGCACCGCCATGCCCGGCGCGTTCTGCGAGGCGAGCGTCGCCAGGGTCAGCGGTACCGCGATCCCGATGAGCGAGGCGAGCGAGAAGTGCGGCGAGGTGAAGACCGGGTGCGCCAGCTCCAGCCCGCCGAGGTGGACATGGAGCCGCGCACCGGCCGCACTGGCGGCCACCCCCGCCACCAGCGCCACCAGGACCGCGTAACGCGGCAGCCACCGCTTGGCGAGCAGATAGCCGACCAGCACCGAACCTGCGATGTACGGCGCGGACTTGAGCGAGGTGAAGACCCCGGTGCCGAACGAGAAGAGGATGCCCGCGAGCATCGCGGAGACCACCGCGCCCGGGATCTGCCGCATCAGCCAGCCGAACACGCCGGTCAGCCCGACGAGCGCGATGACCACACCGCTGACCAGGAACGCCCCGATGGCCTCCGGATACGCGTACGAACCGAGGCTGGTGACCAGCAGCGCCGCGCCCGGTGTGGACCAGGCCGTGATCACCGGCATCCTGGTCCACAGGCTCAGCCCGATACAGGTCACACCGGAGCCGATCGAGATCGCCCAGACCCAGGAGCTGGTCTGTGCGGCGCTCAGATGGCCGTTGGACGCCGCGGAGAGCACGATGACCAGCGGTCCCGAGTACGACACGACGACCGCCACGAAGCCGGCCAGCACCGCGGAGACCGAGGCGTCGCGGAACAGCCCGCCGAACAGTCCGGCCGGCCGCGGAGTACCCGGAGTACCTGGATCGCCCGGAGTACCCGGAGTACCCGGGTCCGCCCCGGCCGGAGAAGGTGCGCTCTCCGGTGGTGCCGGGCCCTCGGGCGGTGCCGGGCTCTCCGGTGGCGTGGGGTCCGCCGGAGGGGCGTCGTCGCGTGGGGTGGGGGTGGGGTGGCTCAATGGTCTTCCTTCGCGGCCCGTTCCAGGGCCTGTTCGAGGTCGGCGATGAGGTCCGCCGGATTCTCCAGGCCGATGGACAGCCGCAGCATGTCCTTCGGCGATGAGCTGTCCGGCCCTTCGAAGGTGTAACGGTGCTCGATCAGGCTCTCCACCCCACCCAGGGAAGTGGCGCGGATGAAGAGTTCGCAGTACTCCGCCACACGCAGCGAGGTCTGCCACTCTCCCGCCACGTGCAGGGACAGCATGCCGCTGAACCCTCCGGTCATCTGGCGGGCCGCGATCTCGTGACCCGGGTCCGACGGCAGGCCCGGGTAGGCGACCTTCCTGATCAGCGGGTGGGCGGCGAAGTGCTCGGCGACGGTCATCGCCGTGGCGGAGATCTGGCGCATGCGGGGGAAGAGCGTACGCATCCCGCGCATCAGCAGATATGTCTCAAGGGGGCCCAGGATCGGCCCGGTCAGCCTGCGGTGCAGCCGCAGCCGCTCCCACACCGACGCACGCGCCTCGGTGTGTTCCGGCGCCAGCACGAGCAGCCCCGCCACCACATCGGTGTGTCCGTTGAGGTACTTGGTGCCCGAGTGCATGACCAGGTCGGCGCCCAGCTCGAAGGGGCGTGCGTGGACGGGCGTCGGCACGGTGTTGTCCACGCCGAACAGGGCCCCGGCCCGGTGGGCGATCTCGGCCACCGCGGCGATGTCGGTCACCGTCCAGGTCGGGTTGGCGGGCGATTCGGCCCAGACCAGAGCGGTGTCATCGGCCTCGACCGCCGCGGCCACGGCCGCCAGGTCGTCCATGGGCACCTGGACCACCCGCAGACCGCGCTGACCGCCGAACTCCAGCAGCCACTTGGTCAGCCCGAAGTACATGGTCCGCGGCACCACGACCCGGGCACCGGCCGGCAGCACCTGGAAGACGGCGGTGGCCGCTGCCATGCCGGACGAGAAGACCAGTGCGTCGGATCCTCCTTCGAGCCCGGCCACGATCCCCTCGGCCTGCTCGTAGGCGGGGGTGCCCTGATCACGCAGATAGGCCAGACCGGCCGGGGTGCGGTACTCGCCGTCCCGCGCATAGGTGGCGCCGAGCGAGATCGCGGGCGGTATCGCACCGGTGGTCGGGCTGCGCCAGCCGTCGCCCTGCGCCGCGTGGGTGTCGGGCCGGTAGGTGCGGGTCCAGGGCGTGTACTTCTCGCTGTTGCTCAACGGGTCCTCCTGATGAGTGAGGGCAGTGCGGTGCTCAGGGCGAGTTCCGCGTCCATGAGGGCCCGGGACGGTGCGCCGGGCGAAGGGACGTAGTGGTTGTAGTAGCTCGATCCCTCGGTGTGGGGGCCGAGGAAGAACAGCCGCTGCTGCGGGGCGCCCGAGCGGTCGATGCCCTGGCCCCGGCGGTTGACGTCGAGGCCGGAGAGCGGTGCGGCGGTACGGACGCGGCCCGCGGCGGCGAGCCTGCCGAGCAGCGAACCGCGCACCCGGTCGGGGGCGGGCTCGTCCAGATGTGCGTGGACGACATGGTCCACGTCGACGGAGACGGGCCGGTCCAGAGCGCTGGATTCGAGGCGCCAGGGCCCCTGGCCCGAGGGGGCCACCACCTTCGGCGCCGGGCCGGGACCGATCCGGACCACCCCGGCGGCGACCAGCGAGAGCAGCTCGGCCGAGCGCTCCAGCTGCGGGCCGATGACCAGCCGGTTGACGGTCGGCGCGAACGTACCGAAGAAGTACTCCAGGGAGTCGCGGTCGAGCCCCGGCGGGTCGACGGCGGCGCGCAGTACGTCGCGGTGGTCGCGCAGGACTTCGAGGGCTTCCTTCAGCGGGCTCACCCCCAGCCCGGCCCGGGCCTCGGCCAGATCCTCGGCGACGCACTCGGTGAACCACCGCTCGTACGAACGGTGTTCGGCCCAGCGGCGTTCGGATCCCGGTCCGGCCGATTCCGGCCGTGCCGGGTCCAGCGCCGCCGACAGGACCGCCGCCACCGGGTTCGGGCCGAAGCGGTCCCTCAACTCCGCCAGCAGGGCCTCAGGGCCGACCGCTTCCGCCCGGTCCGCCAACTCCGCTCCGGCCCGTACGGCATCGCCCGTCTCCCGGGCCAGCAGCGTCCGGTAGTAGGCGAGTTCCATCTCCGCCACCACCAGGGGAAGGACATCACGGCTGAAGCCGAGCCGGCCCCCGTCCGGCAGAGGATCCCGTACGCCCTCCCGTACGGGCTCCCGTACAGCGGCCGTACGCAGCTGGGCCAGCCGCTGTTCGGTCAGGGCCAGCGGTGCGGGGCGCACCCGGCCCGGGTTGAGGCGGGGGCGGCTGCGCGACGGTGTCCCTGAGCGGTTGGCGAGGACGATCAGCGGTTCGCGCCCGCCGGGCACGTACCGCAGTCCGTCCCCGTCCTTCACATGCTGTCCGCCGCGCCCGATGGTGAGCGTGGTGATGACGTCCATCGCGGTCAGCCCGGTGCCGAGGACCGCGACACGACCGCCCGCCGGGATGCCGTCCAGCGCGGACGGCAGGGGATAGGGGCGGGTGACGAGCCCCCGCTCCCGCACGGGTTCGGCGGGCAGATAGAGCGCGTGGTGCCCCACGGTGACGAACACGGCGTCGGCCGCGAACCGGGTCCCGTCGGCCAGGACGACCGTCTCCGCACCCCTGCTCCCGTCGGCAGAAGGGGAGTCGGCAGGCCGGATGTCGACGGCCGTCGTGCGGTGCCGGACCAGCGTGAGGCAGGCGGGGGCCGCGCCGAGTATCTCCTCGGCCGCCCAGGTCAGGTACTCGCTCAGCAGTCTGCGCGGCAGGAAGTCGTTCGGCCGGATGTCCCGGCCCGCGCCCGGCCGAACGGTGAACCCGTCGTCCGCGACCCGTAACTCCCGCTCCCCGCACCAGTCGAGGAGCGAAGGCCCGGAGAGCGGCACGGGGCCGTCCACCATGTGCGCGTCGGGGAAGACCGACAGCTGGGAGCAGACGGTGTTGAGCAGCAGATGGTCGGGCTGGCCCGGCGTGTGGAATCCGGCTCCGGGGGAGCGCGGGTCCACGAGATGGACGGTGACCGGGAACGGCTCGGTCAGGCAGTGCGCGACCAGCCGCTCAAGCACGCCCAGGCCGCGCGGCCCGGCACCGATGACCGCGACGGTCGCGGCGCCGGCCGCACCGGTGTCCACCGGCTGTGCTGTCGGCTGCGCTATCGGTTTCACCACCGGCTCGTCTCCCCGAAGAAGTCGGGGATCTCGATCGCCGTACCGGCCCGGTGGGCTTCGTTCCGTACGAAGGCGCCCACCGCGAGGTCGAGTACGCCCAGGCCGAACGGCGAGAAGATCACGGGCCGGTCCTGGGTGAGCGTCACCTCGCCCGAGAGCACCCCGGCCAGCGTGCCGTTCACGAACTCCCTTGACCCGGAGAGCTGTTCGGCGAGGTGGGGCGAGGTGTTCGCCTTGAGGCAGTGCTCGACGTCGTCCAGCACATTGTCCGCGGCCAGGACCACATCGGGCGCGAGGTCGCGCAGCGAGATGTTGAGCACGAGCTGACCTGGCTTGAACGGGGTGCTGACGTACGGTTCGAGCGCCGTCGTGGCGAACACCACCGTGTCGGCCTCAAGGGCGGAGTGCAGATCGGCGGTGAACTCCGCCGGGCGGTCCTGTGTGGTGCGGATGTGGCCGGCCAGCGCCTGTCCTGACGCTTCGTCAAGATCGTGGACGAGGTAGGAGTCGGGCACGCATCCGGCGGCGTGCAGGTAGTCGCAGATGTTGCGGGCGATGACACCGCCGCCGACGACGGCGATCCGGGTCCCGGAGAAGCCGCCCGGCCGCAGCGCGCCGGCCGCGACGGCGGCGGACGCGGCCGTACGGGCGGAGCTGATGCTCGCGGCTTCGAGACAGGCCACCGGGTATCCGGTCTCGTAGTCGTTCAGGACGAGCACGGCGGATGCGCGCGGGATGCCCATCCGGGTGTTGCGCGGGAAGCTGGCGATCCACTTGATGCCCGCGAGCTGTACGTCGTCGCCCAGGTAGGCGGGCAGCGCGATGATGCGGGAATCCGGCTTGTCCGGGAAACGCAGGAAGTAGCTGTCCGGGTTGACGGATTCACCGGCCGCATGGGTCCGGTAGGCGGACGCCACAATGCGGAGTACGGCAGCACGTTCCTCGCTCAGAATGGAGCGTACGGTCGTGCCGGAGATGATTTCGAAGGTGTGCATTTTTCTCCCCCACTCAGGCGTGAGCCCCTGAGATTTCTTTTCCCACGGTTTCGGGCCAGTGCTCCGAAACCCATGCGTCGTTGTAGACGGTTTCCACATAGCGGTCCCCGCAGTCGGGGGAGACCGCCACGACAACGCTGCCCGCGGGCAGGTTCTTCGCCTCCTGCTGCACGGCCGAGAGCACCGTTCCGCTCGATCCCCCGAGCAGCAGTCCGCGCTCCCTCGCCAGCATCCGGCACATGCGTACGGCGTCCGCCTCGGCGATGTGGACGACGTCGTCCACGGCGGCCGGGTCGAAGATCTCCGGGCGTCTGCTCGTGCCGAGGCCCGGTATGCGGCGCTGCGCAGCGGGCCCGCCGAAGGTCACCGAGCCCACGGTGTCGACCCCGGTGATGCGGGTCGCGGGGCTGTGCCTGCGGAAGTACCGCGCGCATCCCATCAAGGTCCCGGTGGTCCCGGCCCCGACGAAGAGGCGGTCGGCGTGGCCGACGGTGTCGAGGATCGCCCGCCCGGTGCGGTCGTGGTGGGCCTGCGGCCCGGCCGGATTGGCGTACTGGTTCAGCCAGTGCAGATCCGGATCGCGGCGCAGCCGCTCGCCGATGTAGTCGATGCGGGACTGCAGATAGCCCCCGTTGGAATCCCGGACGCCGATGACGACGACCTCGGCGCCGAACGCCTTCATGAGCTGCCGGGACTGACGGTTCGCGTTGACGTCCGTCACGCACGTCAGGGCGTACCCCTTCGCCGCGCACACCATGGCCAGTGCGACGCCGAGATTTCCGGACGTCGATTCGATCAGCCGGGTACGCGGAAAACTGCGCCCGGAATTCTCGGCGTCGGCGACGAGTGCGACCGCTGTCTTGAGTTTGACCGAGCCTGCCGGATTGAGCCCTTCGAGCTTCAGATAAAGAGAACTGCCCGGAACCAGCTGGTCGAGCCGGATGAAAACGTCGTCCAGTACGAGATCGTAAACTTCTTCCGCTATCACCAGAAATCCAAACCCTTATATGGGCAGGGCGCGGCACAGAAAGTGCCACAGTGGGCATGCCCATGGCTTTGACCGGTCGGTGCGCGGGTCAGGCGCACACTACGCAGAAGGACTTTCCCCCGTCCCCCATGTGCCGTGAACCCCCGGAACCCCCGTTCGCGATACGGCACTTCTATTCTGCCACGGTAACAGGGTGGGGTGGTGATCTTTCCGCTGGGAGGAGGAAGTTGAACCCTGGAATTCTTTATATGGCGGACTCTTGAATTCCGTATCCGTTGACCGGAATGCTGGCCGAAATTCGTACATCGTTTCCGGGCGGCTCCGGCGCACACCGGCCGGGCCGGGGGCCGGTGCGGGCTCCGTGCGGGTGCGGTACGGGGAGGTGTGAAGCGGTGCCGGACCGGTACGGATCCGGCCAGGCCCGGAGCCTCCCGGGCGCTACCGCGGGGGCGGCTCCGGCGGGCGCTGGCGCGGCATGTTCGGGCGCACGCCCATCGCCGACACGGTGCGGCCCACAGGTGTCGGCTCGCCGCCGGTACGGGTCTCGGCGGAACCGCGTACCGAGACGGGCACCGCGCCCCCCGACCGGAACTCGATCATCCACTTCGCCGTCTCGCCCCGTACGAGATCCGTCATGTCGTCCGAGAACCTGCGCAGCACGCCCAGACAGCGCTCGGTCGCCTCGCTCGCCGTGCCCTCCGCCGGGCCGAGCACCTCGCGGACGCCCTCCGACGCCCAGTCGAACTGGAGCACCTGGAGCCGCCGCTGCACCGCCTGCGCGGTCGCCACATCGCGCATCCAGCCCGCGGTCAGCCCGAACCAGCGGTCGCCCGCCGCGCACGCCACCCCGGCCAGCAGCGCCGGATACCCCCACTCGGCCGCGCCGTGCAATCCGGCCGCCAGGTCGAGCAGCGGCAGCAGCGCCCCCACGAGCGCACCCCCGGCGGCCCCCGCGCGCAGTGCCCTCGCCCCCCGGCGCTTCCAGGTCCGGTCGGTCAGATACCAGCCCGCGGTGCGCAGGGCGGTCGCCTCCACCCACCGGTAGAGCTCGTCCAGACGCTCGACGGGCTGGGCCCAGTCGCCGGCCGGAAACGGTTCGCCGGTCAGGTCTGCGCCCGGCCCCGCGGGGGTGTCGCGGCCCGGGTCCCGGTCCGGCTGCGGGCCGCCGTCCGTGTCCGTATCCGTGTCCGTGTCCCTGCCCGCGCAGGTGTCCGGGCCGGCCACGGGGCCGGGCCGCGCCCCCGGATCCGCCCCCGGTGCGGAGGCCCCCGCGCCCGCCCGGGGGCCCGTACCGGGACCGCCCCCGGGCCGTACGGCGTTCTCCTCGGGCTGCGGCGTCTCCGGCTGGCCCACCAGGCTTCTCCCCTCCGTCACTTACGGTGCGCGCGCCTACCGGGCCGCGCCGGACGCTGCTGATGCGAGTGCCCTTCATACCGCCGGGTGCCTTCATACCGCCGAATGGTGGGCGCCGGTGCCGTTATGCCAGGGTTTACGACGGTAGGCGGGCTGTGAACAGGTCGGGGAGCCGTCGGGCCCTCACCCGAAAGAGTTGGTCCGCACGGTGGAGGGCGGGGCGCCCGGGGACCACGTAGGCTCGTTTTACCGGCTTGTGGACCCCGGAGACACGCGGAGCCCTCAGCCGGAGCGCCGCCGCCACGTGGCGGCACACAGAACGACCCAGAGCGACCCGGAACAGCACAGAAAAACGCAGCACAGAGCAGCACAGAGCAGCACAGCACAGTCGGAATGTCGTCGAACAGCCTCGGAGTGACCCGTGATTCCCGGTGGTGGCCAGCCCAATATGCAGCAGCTGCTTCAGCAGGCCCAGAAGATGCAGCAGGATCTCGCCGAGGCCCAGGAGGAACTGGCCAGGACCGAGGTCGACGGTCAGTCGGGCGGCGGTCTGGTCAAGGCCACCGTCACCGGCTCCGGTGAGCTGCGCAGCCTGGTGATCGATCCCAAGGCCGTCGATCCCGAGGACACGGAGACCCTCGCGGACCTGATCGTCGCCGCGGTGCACGCCGCGAACGAGAACGCCTCGGCGCTCCAGCAGCAGAAGCTCGGCCCGCTCGCCCAGGGGCTCGGCGGAATGCCCGGCCTGGGGATCTGAGGCACAGGGGGCGCGGGGGGCGTGTGAGGCCGGGGTTTTCGCACATCCGGCCTCAGCGGCTTCAGAAGGTCTTCACGCTCCCGAGGTTCTAAGGAAACCTCACACCAACTACCGTACGTTGCACAGCAGAACGAAAGAGGCGCTCCGTTGTACGAAGGCGTGGTCCAGGACCTCATCGACGAGTTGGGCAGGCTGCCCGGCGTCGGTCCCAAGAGCGCGCAGCGGATCGCCTTCCACATCCTCCAGGCCGAGCCCACCGATGTGCGCAGGCTCGCGCACTCGCTGCTCGAAGTGAAGGACAAGGTCCGGTTCTGCGCGGTGTGCGGCAATGTCGCGCAGGCCGAGCTGTGCGGGATCTGCCAGGACACCCGCCGGGACCAGACGGTGATCTGTGTCGTCGAGGAGCCGAAGGACGTCGTGGCGGTGGAGCGCACCCGTGAGTTCCGCGGGCGTTACCACGTACTCGGCGGCGCCATCAGCCCGATCGAGGGCGTCGGTCCCGACGATCTGCGGATCCGGGAACTGCTGGCCAGGCTCGCGGACGGCGCCGTCACGGAGCTCATCCTGGCGACCGACCCGAATCTGGAGGGCGAGGCCACGGCGACGTATCTCGCCCGGATGATCAAACCCATGGGTTTGAAGGTCACACGGCTGGCGAGTGGTCTTCCGGTAGGGGGAGACCTGGAATACGCGGACGAGGTCACGCTCGGTCGTGCCTTTGAGGGGAGACGACTGCTCGATGTCTGACGCAACGCTGAACAAGGTCACGGAAGATCCGAACGACTTCGACGTCCAGATCGCCGACCAGGTCGAGTCCTTCATCGTCGCCGTCACCGAGGTGGCCAAGGGCGACGAGCCCGACAGCGCGGTGCCCTTCCTGCTCCTTGAGATCTCCCAGCTCCTCCTCGCCGGCGGGCGCCTGGGCGCCCACGAGGACATCCTCCCGGCCGACCGGTACGAGCCGGACCTCGGCCCGGAGCCCGACGTCGACGACCTGCGGGAGCGGTTCGCGCGGCTGCTGGAGCCGATCGACGTGTACTCCGAGGTGTTCGACCCGTACGAGCCGCGCAAGGCCCCCGTCGCCTGCCGCATCAGCGACGACCTCGCGGACATCGTCACCGACCTCCGCCACGGGATGGCGCACTACCGCGCGGGCCGGACCACCGAGGCGATGTGGTGGTGGCAGTTCTCGTACTTCACCAACTGGGGCTCCTCCGCGTCGGGCGCACTCCGCGCGCTCCAGTCGCTGGTCGCCCACGTCCGTCTCGACCAGCCGCTCCCGGCTCTCGACGGTCTGGACACGGACCAGGACCTGGGCGAGGAAGCGCTGGCCGAGGAGGCGGGCCGGGTGATGGCCGAGGAGATCGGCGGCCCGCTGGGGCTCCCCTCGGCGTGAGTGCCGGGTTCTTCTCGGCGTGAGTGCGGGGCTTTCCTCGGCGTGAGTGCCGGAACCCTCCGGCGTGAGTTCCGGGGCTGCCCCGGGGTGGGTCCCGGGGTGGGTCCCGGGGTGGCCGGCTTCCCTCGGTGTGCGTACGTGCGTACGGAGTGGTGATCGGCCCGCCCTCCCGCTACGGGGCCGCCGGGCGATCCGTGCGGCCGTCGTAGGCGGCGCGGGCGTCGTCGATCCGGGCGAGGTGCGCGACGCTCCATTCGAGCAGAGGCGCGGTGGCCTCGCGCAGGGTGATGCCCATCTCGGTGAGCTCATAGCTGACATGCGGCGGCATCACGTTGTGGACGGTACGCGTCAGGATGCCGTCCCGCTCCAGGCTGCGCAGCGTCACGGTGAGCATGCGCTGGCTGATTCCGTCGATGGCCTTCTTGAGCTCGGTGAAACGGCGCGGTCCGTCTTTGAGATGGCGCACGACCAGGAGCGACCACTTGTCTCCGACGATGCCGAGCACCACCCGGGTCCGGCACGCGTCGCCGGGCTGCGCCGCCGGCTGCGGTCCGTCCGGTACCGCGTCCATGGTTACCTCCAGAGAACCGGGGCACCGAAAAGTGCCTTATTGCC
The DNA here is from genome assembly GCF_053612185.1 of Streptomyces sp. NPDC054757. Taxonomy (NCBI): domain Bacteria; kingdom Bacillati; phylum Actinomycetota; class Actinomycetes; order Kitasatosporales; family Streptomycetaceae; genus Streptomyces; species Streptomyces sp. NPDC054757. The sequence goes on along the minus strand of NZ_JBSHBW010000005.1, from coordinate 285,553 downwards.
TGTGCTGCGCCGTGTGCACCAGCATGATTTGAGTACTCGAAGAGTACCGAGGCACGAAAGGTAACCGCCCAGAGCCGCGAAGCGGCGCCGGAGCGTGATCGTGCCGTTCCGTCTCTGCGAAGGAAGACTGGTTCACTCATGTCCACATTCCTGCTGGTACACGGTGCTTGGCACAGCGGACGCTGCTGGGAGCGGGTGGTGCCGCTGCTGGAAGGCGCCGGGCACCGGGTGTTCGCGCCCTCCCTGACCGGCTACGGCGACCGGGCCCACCTGCTCGGCCCTGAGGTGGGGCTCGATACGCACGTCGACGACGTGGCCGGGCTGATCGCCGACGAGGATCTCGACGATGTCGTACTCGTCGGTCACAGCTACGCGGGGATGGTGATCTCCGGCGCGGCCAACCGGATGCCCGAGCGCATCGGGCACCTGGTCTACCTCGACGCGATGGTCCCGGATGACGGCGAGTCCGCAGCCGATGTCCAGCCCGTGACCCGGCAGTTGATCGAGCTGGCCGGGAAGTCCGGGGACGGCTGGCGGGTGCCACCGATGCCCGAGCAGCCCGCGCCCTTCGGTCTGTTCGGGGTCACGGACCCGGCGGACGTCGCCTGGCTGCGCGGGATGCTCTCGGACCAGCCGGTGCGCTGTCTGCAGCAGCCGGTGCGGCTGGACAACCCGGCGGTGAACGCGATCCCGCGCACGCACATCCACAATGTCGGCGCCATGCCGACGGGCGTGACCCGCCGTCCCGTCGCACCGGTCCAGCCCAACGGCACCGCCGCGCAGGTCTGGGAGCTGCCGACCGGCCACGACTGCATGATCACCATGCCGGTCGAACTCAGCGAACTGCTCCTCGGGCTCGCCCGGTGATTCTCAGGCCGCCCCGGCCCGGTGGCCCGGTCCGGACCGGTGACCCAACCCGGCCGGTGCCCCGGCCCGGAGGCGCGTGAGCGGGAACGCCCCCGGGTGCGCCGCGCGTCCTGCCTGCCGCCCACCCTGCCTCGTGCGTCTCGCGTCCTGCCTGCCTTGTGCGCCTCGCGTTCCGCGCGCCCCTCGTGCGCCTCGCGTTCCGCGCGCAGCCGTGCGTACCTCGCGTCCTGCGCGCCCCGTACATCCCGTGCGCGTCCTACGCGCCCCGCAAATCCCGTGCGCGTCCTGAGGCTGCCGCGTACTTCGCGTACTTCGCGCACCCCGTCGTTCCGCCGTACCGGCGCCCGCGCACCCGCCCCGCCCCGGTCGCGCCCGCTGCACACACCCCGCCCGTCCGGTCCGTTCCCTCGCCCGCGCAAAAAAGAGGGCGGTTCCGGGTGGGCGGGGCTGTCCCGGCCGCTGTGTTCACCCGGCGGCCCCAACCGGCCCCTGACGTCGGACGCGCTGCCTTCACCCGCTGAACGCCCCTGCGCCGGAGCGGCAGTTCGGGGTGTCCGGGCTGTCGCGCCGGTGGTTCACGAGCTCTTGACACGGTCTTGTCAGGGCCGCAACACTCCGAACCGGGAGAGCGCTCTCCCGGCTCTCTCCGGCTCCCCGCCCCCGCATTCCCCCACTGACGCAGGAGGAGGTCTCCATGCCACGGAGGTCGAGAACCCTCACAGGACTGTTGCTGTCCACCGCCCTGGCCCTCACCACGGCCGGTATCGGCGGTGTGGTGATGACGGCCGACGCATCGGCGGACGCACCGGCCGCCGCCACCGCCACCGCGCACACCACCACCGCCGCACACCGCACGACCGCCACTGCCATGGCCGGTATGGCCGGTATTGCCGGGATGGGGGTGTCCACGAAGGCGTCCGGCGACGACCCGGACGGCGACGGCTACATCATGGCCGACCCGCCGGTGACGGGCGTGACCCCGTCGACGTACGACCCGCCGCACCGGTACTTCCACGAGTTCCAGGCCAAGTGCGCCCCGAACCACACGGCGCCCGACGACCCGATCGTCTTCCCCGGCCAGCCCGGGAAGTCCCACGACCACACCTTCATGGGCAACACCGGAACCGACGCCAACACCACCACGGCCTCGCTCGACCAGGGCGGCACCACCTGCCTGGCGCCCGGTGACAAGTCGGCCTACTGGATGCCCAGTCTGTACAACGGGGACGAGAAGATCCTCCCCATCGGCCCGCAGACCATCTACTACAAGTCCGGCGTCACCGACTACACCAGCGTGCGCCCCTTCCCCAAGGGGCTGCGGTTCGTCGTGGGCAACCCCATGCAGAGCCTGGACGACTTCAAGAACCTGAAGGGCACGGTCGAGGGCTGGGAGTGCGGTACGCAATACCACAACTTCGACTTCCCGGTCTTCTGCCCGACCAGCCAGGACACCCAGCTCAACATCCGTCTCCAGGCGCCCAGTTGCTGGGACGGCATCCATCTCGACACCCCCGACCACCAGAGCCACATGGCGTACCCGGTGGCGTCCGGCAACAACCAGAACACCTGCCCGGCCGACCATCCGGTGGCCCTGCCGATGATCGAGTTCAAGATGGCGTGGCCCGTCAACGGCGACATGTCGAACGTACGGCTGGCCAGCGGTACCGGGCACTCGTTCCACTACGACTTCTTCAACGGGTGGGACGCGGCGACGCTCCAGGCCCTGGTCACGCACTGCGTCAACGGCGGCCTCCAGTGCGACGCGCGCGGCTACGACGAGACCAACCCGTCCGCGGGCGCCGCGCTCAACGACGACTACGAACTGCCGTAGCCACGCAGCCACGCAGCCAGGCAGCCACGTAGCCGCGCAGCCCCGTACTCCCGTAGCCCCACGAACCAACCACAGGACGAACCAGAACCAGCCGGACAGAAGCAGAAGGAGAGCGACATGCACCAACCCCCCACCCGTACGGCGAAACGCGCCCTGGCGCCGTTCGCCGCGGCGGCGCTGCTCGCTGGTGCGCTGCTCGCCGTGCAGGCGCCTGTGGCCCACGCCGCCGGCAGTGTCGTCAAGGTGACCGGTTCGCAGGGCGACTGGGCGCTGACCGTCGACGGTGCCCCGTACACGGTCAAAGGGCTGACCTGGGGCCCCTCGGTCGACGACGCGGCCAAGGACATGCCGGACGTGGCGTCGATGGGCGTCAACACGATCCGCACCTGGGGCACGGACGCGACGAGCAAGCCGCTCTTCGACGCGGCGGCGGCCAACGGTGTCAAGGTGATCGCCGGATTCTGGCTCCAGCCCGGCGGCGGCCCCGGCAGCGGCGGCTGCGTCAACTACCTCACCGACACCACGTACAAGAACGACATGCTCGCCGAGTTCCCCAAGTGGGTCGACACCTACAAGGACAACCCCGGCGTACTGATGTGGAACGTCGGCAACGAATCGACGCTCGGCCTCCAGAACTGCTACAGCGGCGACGAACTGGAGGCACAGCGCAACGCCTACACCTCCTTCGTGAACGACATCGCGAAGAAGATCCACCAGGTGGACCCCAACCACCCGGTCACCTCGACAGACGCGTGGACCGGCGCCTGGCCGTACTACAAGAGGAACGCGCCCGATCTGGACCTGTACGCGGTCAACGCCTACAACGCGGTCTGCAACGTCAAGTCGGACTGGGAGCAGGGCGGTTACGACAAGCCGTACATCGTCACCGAGACCGGACCGGCGGGCGAGTGGGAGGTCCCGGACGACGCGAACGGCGTCCCCGACGAGCCGACCGACGTCCAGAAGGCCGACGGCTACACCAAGGCGTGGGGCTGCGTCACCGCCCACAAGGGGGTCGCGCTGGGCGCCACAATGTTCCACTACGGCACCGAGGACGACTTCGGCGGTGTCTGGTTCAACCTGCTGCCGGGCGGCCAGAAGCGGCTGTCGTACTACGCGGTGAAGAAGGCGTACGGAGGTGACACCTCGGGCGACAACACCCCGCCGGTGATCTCGGACATGACCGTCGACAACGCCACGACCGGCGTGCCGGCCGGCGGCCGGGTCAGGGTCGGGGCGAGGATCGCCGACCCGGACGGCGACCGGACCACCACGCAGCTCTACTTCAGCAGCAACTACATCGACCAGAACAAGGCCCTGATGGCGGCCGACACCACGGACAACGGCGACGGCACGTTCTCCGCGAAGGTCCCTGACAAGGTCGGTGTCTACAAGGTCTATGTGAAGTCCACGGACGGCCACGGCAACGTCGGCATCGAGACGAAGTCGCTGAAGGTCGTGCCGCCGAAGGTCGACGGGACGAACGTGGCCCAGGGCAAGACGGCCACCGCCTCGTCCTTCCAGACCGATCCGACCGGCGGCTGCCCGTGCGGCGCGGCCAACGCGGTGGACGGCAGCTTCGACACCCGCTGGGCGAGCGACTGGAGCGATCCGCAGTGGCTCCAGGTCGACCTGGGCGCCTCCACCACCTTCACCCACATCCAGCTGGCCTGGGACCCGGCGTACGCGAAGGGGTACGAGATCCAGACCTCCGACGACGGCACCAACTGGGCCACGGTCACGTCCGTGACGGACGGCAACGGCAACATCGACGACCTCGATGTGCACGGCACGGGGCGGTACGTCCGGATGCTGGGGACGGCACGCGGCTCCGGATACGGCTACTCGCTCTACGAGTTCGGCGTCTACCGCTGAGAGGAGCACCGACCTCATGCTGGACACACACATCGGCCGGGCCCAGCCGTACACGCTCAGCCTGTTCCGTATCGTCGTCGGGCTGCTCTTCACCTGCCACGGAGTCGCCTCGCTCTTCGGCCTCCTCGGCGGCCACGCACTCCCGGCGGGTGCTTGGCCCGGCTGGTACGCCGCCGTGATCCAACTGGCCGCGGGCGCACTGGTGCTGGTCGGTCTCGGCACCCGTACGGCAGCGCTGCTGGGGTCGGGGTCCATGGCGTTCGCCTACTTCGACATCCATCAGCACCGGGGTCTGCTGCCGATCGAGAACGGCGGTGAGGCCGCTGTCTTCTTCTGCTGGACGCTGCTGCTGATCGCCTTCTCGGGCCCCGGTGCGCTGGCCGTCGACCGGCTGATCACCGACCGCCGCGCGGCCCGTGCGGCCGGGCGGTCCGGCGGCGACCGGCGACGCCTGGCGATGCCCGCCTGAGTCCCCGAAGGACGCCGCACCCGGGCCCCACCCGCTCCACCCGGCCCCCCCACACCACGACGCCGGCCCACCGGACCTGACTCCGGGGGGCCGGCGCCGTGCTGTGGGGGTGCCGCGACTCGCATGGTCCCATTTCTTGCTAGCGTCGTTGAGTCGCAATGGAGGTCCGGTGCCGTTTTCCCTGTCCGCAACACCCCAGGTGGACCTGCGGGTTGAGCCGGTGAGCAGCGTGCTCGCTCAGGTTGAGCACGCCTTCCAAACCCGGTTGGCCCCGGAGACCCTGGTACGTAAACGGCGCTCGCTCGGTGCGCGGACCGACCGTGACACGTGGGTGCGGATCGAACGTCGCCGTTTCGACAGGATCGGTGATCAGGGCTGGAACGGAACTGAGTGTGCTGCCCTGCTGGAAGGGGTGGCCAGGCCCGAGTGGCATCGGGGCGTTGCTTGGCGCGAGCCTGAAGGCGCCGCGATGTGGCGGGCCGACGAGACCGACCTTCTGCCGGGCGAGCCGGTCGGCAGCAGCGTACTGGCTGCCGATCCTCAGTTGCCGGACGCATGGTGGCAGGCGCTGAACGCGTCGTTGGACGCGCTGGCCGTCCAGCACACGAGGCGCGTGGCCACCCCGGACACCGTCACGATCACCCAGAGCGGCGTTGCTGAGGCGATCCAGCGGTTCCTTACGGTCGGCATCGACACGGCATTGAACGAGTGGCGTCCGGCGCACGCGGACCTCAACTGGGCGAACATGACGGGACCGCGGTTCTGCCTGTTCGACTGGGAGGACTGGGGCATGGCCCCCCGGGGACTGGACGCGGCGTCTCTGTGGGGGAACTCCCTAGCCGTCCCGGCGCTGGCCGGGCGAGTCCGCCACGAGCGGCGCCACGACCTGGAGAGCCGGGACGGCCGACTGATGACCTTGTTCGTCTGCGCGAAGATCCTTGCCCCGGATGCCCACCCCGAGGACCCACGCCTCGAACCTGCGCGCGACATGGCGGCACGGGTCGCAGACAGCCTTCAGAGGGGCTGACGGTCCGCCCGTTGGCGGAGGAGTTGGCGGTATGTACGGATGCTCCCGGTGTCGGCCTCGTACCGCAGGGCATCGACCAGGTCCCGCAGATGGGAGGGGGCATCGGTGCCGACGGCGACCCTTCCCACCCACGGTAGCCAGTACGCGGCGCGGAACGCGGCCTGGACGGCCGAGACGCCGGCATCCGGGTTCTGGATGAACACCCGTGGGTCGAGCTTGCGCCACAGCGGGTCCGTGGCGTTGCCGCCGAACGGGCTCATCCCCCAGAGCTGCTCGCTGTCGAGGTCCCACCGTGCTGCCAGGGTTTCGGAGGCTTCCAGGACGTCGAGCCCGGTGAGGAGGCCGCCGCGGACCATGAGTACGTCGGGTCTGGGCAGGGTCTTGTCCGCGAGTGCCGGCAGTGGTCGGGGGTCCCAGGAGGAGATGCCCCAGGCTCCGCACAGCCCCTCTGCCGCAGCAGATGCCAGGGCAGCGCATGCCATGCGCAGTGTGTCCTGCGCAGCCTCCGGCGAGTCGGTGAGTGAGCGCTCGGGATTGTGCAGGAACACCAGGTCCGGTGCGCGTCCCAGGTCGCGGTTCGTCTGCTCCATGGCTTGCCGGAGCCGACCTGGGTCGAGGGAGTGCTCGGCGTGTCCGGCAGTCGGGAAGAAGCCGACCTTGGTTGAGATCGCGAATCGGCGAAGGAGATCGCTTCCGATATCCGCCAGGGCTACGTGGGCCGAGAACCCCCGGTAGTTGAAGCTGGTGTCGATTGCGTCGATCCCCAGTTCCAGTGCGCTGGTCAGGATCCGGCGCTCGTCACGAGAGCGCTGTAGCCCGAGAACAATTCGGGGGTCAGACTGGCGCACAGCTCCTCCTCCACCAGGATCTTCGCCAACGTCTCCACCTCGGCGCCCACCGAGCGGGCGGCTTCGCCCAGCTGGACGGGGTGGCCGCTCAAGAGCAAACGGAGCCCTGGCAGAGCTTTGACTGTGAACGTGAGCTTCTTGCCCGCTGCCACCACGACGACCGTGTCTCCCTCCTCCGTGATCTGGGGCGGGAACTCACTCACACACGCCACCGCTTCCAGAGGACCGAAGATGTCCAGGAAGGGAACGTGCCTGCCGGGGGGAGCTTCCTGCTCGCGGCGCTTGAGGAACTCCGCTGGTTCACGTGCGTCGATGAGGCGGGAGGCGGCGGTGGCCAGCAGCATCTGCTGGGCCTGTTGCTCGTGGGGGCTGCCCCAGCGGTCGAGGTCGTGACGGAACAGCTCCTCCTGGCGTGACCAGTCGGCGAGCCAGGTCAGCCAGCTCACGGCGGTGCGCTTGGCGAAGCCGAAGGTCACATGGGTGCTGTGGCCGCCGCCCCGGCCCACGCGGGTGGCTGCGTGCCAGTAGCCGCGGGGGATGTGCATGACGTCGCCGGCCTTCATCGTGCCGGTCCACACGATCTCTTGGCTGGGAGTGTCGTTCCGCTCGGCGTCCCGGAACAGGGGCTCGGGCCGGGAGGCATTGCGTACCTCCCACTGCTTCTCGCCCGCCAACTGCACGATGAGGACATCGTGGTCGTCCCAGTGCAGGTCGAAGCCGGATGCGTCGTTCGTGGTCAGGTAGACATTCGCCTGCACATGCTCCCGGGACCACCACTGCATGGCCCGGCAGGCCGCTTCCATCGTGGGGTCGAAGACATTGGACTGGTCCAGGACCAGCGTCGCTCCCTCGCGCAGCAGGCCGCCCAGGCGGCTCATGTCCGCCATCGGTATCGCCTGCCCCCGGGGCGTGACCTGACGGTCGAGGTAGGCGTCGGGGTGCAGTTCCTCGCCACCCTTGAAGCACCGGAACTGGGGGTTGGCGATGCTCCGGCGCATGACCATGTCGAGCAGGCGCTGTGGTGTGAGCAGTCGTGTCACGACCTCGTGGTCGGTGATACTTCCCCGGGCGAACCCCTTACCCAGTGCGACTGGGCCATTCCACCTCAGCGCCTCTTCGACGGCCCGAACCAGTCGGTGCTCCATGGGCTGTTCCCTTCCTTACGGCGGGCTGTAGGTGAGAGGCGGAGAGGTCGCACGGACGGCCCCTCCGCCGGAGAGTCGACGGCTACGCCGCGTGGTTCAGCCCGTCACCTCCGGGCCAGGGACCGTCGCCCGAGCCGCCCTGTCCCGGGTCGGAGGCGTTGCTGTCGTGCCGGCCGTGGACGCTCGCGAGGACTTCCACGGCGATCAACAGACCCTCCTCGACGGAGGGTGTCTCATCTCCCACTGCGTGCTCCTTCCTGCGCCGATCTCCCACCGTTGTGGCGGAAAGCCTGTGGTGTGAGGAGGTCGGTCGCCTGGGGGAGATCTGATGCTGGCGGAACGGGCAGGGACCGCATCACCGCGTATGCGGACGCTCCGAGGACGTCCTGGGACGTTTCAGTGGGCCGCGAAGGTCTCCAAGATCCCGAGGACGCGTTCCGTGTCCGTCAGGTCCGGCAGCACGACCTGGGCGCCGGCAGCGGACAGCTCTTCGACGCTGTGGACGCCAGAGGCGACCGCGATGATCCCGGAACGTGTGGCGAGCGCGGCTTCAACATCGCGGGGGGTATCCCCCACAAGCACAACAGGCACGTCATCCGGCACGCCCCGAAGGCGCTGCGCCCGCTCACGGGCAACAGCGACCAATCCTGAACGTTGATGAGCGTCAGCCCCATAAGCGCCGACGGGAAGATCCAGCACCGGTTCGCTCGGGGCGGACCCGGCCAGTGCCGTAAAGGCGGCGGCGTAGATCTCCTTGCTCACTCCGGCGTTCTCGATGAGCGTGTGGTCGATGTCCCACAGGACGGTGAGCTCCATACGCCCAGCGTAAATTTCCTGATCGCACCTTCGGCCTTTGAAGAACGTCCCATAACTTCCTTGCCCGCTCCGAACGGCCTCCGCTTGTATGGCCGCTGTGAACGAGCGACTGCACTCCGTACTTGCCCAGCGGGGCGTATCACCAGAGTTGCTCGCCGAGGTCTGTGAGGTGGACCCCAAGACTGTCGGCAGGTGGCTCGGAGGCCGCGTACCCCATCCACGTCACCGCTTCCGTGTTGCCCAGCACTTGCGGGTGGAGGAACTGTTCCTCTGGCCGACTCCGGCGCCCGGTGCCGGGCAGCCCAACGCCGGGGCGGGCTTGGAGCTGATCGGGACCTACCAGAACCGCGCCAGCGTTCCCCGGGACATGTGGCTCTCGCTGCTGCAGGGGGCCCAGGAGCAGATCAGCGTCCTCGTCTTCTCCGGCACCTTCTTCGCGCAGTCCAACCCCCACGTCGCCAGGATGCTCGCCGCCCGCGCGGCAGACGGTGTTCACGTACGCCTCTGCTTCGGCGAATCGAACGGCCGGGCAGCGGCCGTCCGCGGCCGCGAGGAGGGCATCGGCGACACACTCGCCGCGAAGATCCGCGCCTCCCTGACCTACTACCGCCCCTTGATGTCCGAGACGGGCTGCGAGGTCAGGCTGCACGACACGACGCTCTACACCTCCCTGTTCCGCTATGACGACGACCTGCTGGTCAACCCGCACGTCTGGGGCCAGCCGGCCAGCGCGAACCCCCTGCTGCATCTCAAGAGAGCTGACGCCGCAGGGTGGTTCGGCCACTACGCTCAGAGTTTCGAAACTGTCTGGGCTACCGCGCGGCCCTGGACACCAGACCAGGACGGGGCCTCATCGCATGGGCAGGACTGAGTACTACAACGATCCCCGGGCCCCCAAGGCGAACACACTCATTCCCGCCAACAACCTGCTCGTGGTCGACGGCAACGGTGCCATCCTGCTCCAGCGCCGCCGCGACACCGGCCAGTGGGCCTTGCCGGGCGGCGCACAGGACATCGGTGAGACGGCAGCGCAGTGCGCGGTGCGCGAATGCCAGGAGGAGACCGGCATCATCGCCGAGATCACCGGGTTCCTGGGGGTCTACACGAACCCCCACCACATCGTGGCGTACAACGACGGCGAGATCCGCCAGCAGTACGAGAACACCTACATCGGCCGTCCAGTAGGAGGCGAGCCGACCGTCAACGACGAAGCGGATGCCGTCCGTTACGTCCAGCCGTCAGACCTGGACCAGTACGACATCCACCCCAGCATGCGCCAGCAGATCGGGGACTATCTCGCCGGTACCTACCCCTACCTGGGCTGAGCCGCCAGAGCCGCATCCACCCGGTGCACAGCAGCGTGGATGCCCGGGGACGCCCGACGGACGAATCGCCCCACCAGGCTGTCAGCGCCGTAACGGGTAGTGATCTCCGCCAGACGCGCCTCGACGGAGGTCTCCTCGCCGTCGGGCGTCGTCGTCATGTCGCAGTACACAAGGGCGTCCACCAGGCGCTGATCGTCGAGCAGAGGAAACTCCGCCTCCAGCGCGTCTCGCAGCCCGCGCTCCTCGGCCTCCAGCAAGGCCAGCGAGTGATTCGCCACCAGCCGGACCAGCCGGTCATCCGCAGTGTGGCTGTCACGAAGAAACCTGGCGCCATCCAGCGGATGAAACCCCGTCACGGCCAGCCGCGGGGCGTAACCCACGTCGTGCAGGACGGCCGCAGAGGCCAGCAGCTCCGCGTGGTCTCCCAGGACCCCGGCCACTTCGTCCGCGCGACGGGCGACCCCTTGCGAGTGCGCCCACCTGCGGGGAAGCACCCCGCTCAGCTCCGCATCGGCCACACTGCGTGCCCACTTCGCCATTGCTCCGCTGCTCATGGCCGAATACTTGCCCGCAGCCCTCGCCTGACACTCGGTCCTCCACCTGACAAGTACTGGGGCAGAGGCCCGCTCCGGTCGGGTCGAGGCCCGCGCCGGCCGGGCGGCCGCGCTTCAGCTCCCGGCGTACGGCTACGCCGACTCCCGTACCACCAGCTCCGGTTCGAAGACGACCGAGGTGACGGGGCGGTCCGGGTGTTCGATGCGTTCCTGCAGCAGCCGCGCCATCTCGGCCGCCATCCGCTCCACCGGCTGCCGCACCGTCGTCAGGGGCGGCCGGCAGGAGGCGGCCACCGAACTGTCGTCGAATCCCACCACGGCCACATCCTCGGGGACCCGCCTGCCGTGCTCCCGCAGTACCAGGCAGGCACCCTGCGCCATCAGGTCGTTGGCCGCGAACACCGCGTCCAGGTCAGGGTGTTCGTCCAGCAGCCGGGCCATCGCGTCCACCCCGCTGTGCAGGGTGAATCCGCCCTCGGCCACCGGTACGTCCCGGTGCCCGTGGCGCGCCATCGCCGCCCGGAACCCGGCCAGCCGCTCTTCGCCCGCGGTGATGTCCTGCGGCCCCGCGATGGTCACGGGGCGGCGGCAGCCACGGGCCAGCAGATGGGCGGCGGCCAGCTCCGCGCCGTCCCGGTGGGCGAGGTCCACGTAGCTGATGGGGACGGCACCGGCGGGCCGCGCGAACAGGACGGCGGGCAGTCCGGCCGCCGCGACCATGCCGGGCAGCGGGTCATCGGCATGGGTGGAGACGATGAGCGCACCGTCGGCGCTGCCCTGCCGCAGATAGCCGACGACCTGGTCACGGGCGTCGGGGGTCTCGGCGAACATCAGCACCGGATGCATGGAGCGCGGCCGGAGGTATCCGACCACCCCGGCGGCCACCCGGCCGAAGAACGGATCGGCGAACACCCGGGATGCGAAGGCGTTCTGCTCGGCCTCCGACGCGTCGCCCGCGCCGGACACGACCAGGGCGATGGTCTCGGCCCGTCGCGTCACCAGGGCCCGCGCGGCCCGGTTCGGTGTGTACCCGGTCGCGGCCACCGCGTCGCGTACGGCCTGCTGGATCGCGGGGTCGACATTGCGGATGCCGTTGACGACGCGCGACACGGTCGCACGGGAGACTCCCGCCGCGCGCGCCACGTCCTCCAGGGTGGGCATGGCGGCGGGCGCCTCGGACTCTCTGCTCATGGACGCACTGTAGTGGGAGAGGGGGGAGAGCGCTCTCCCTCTCTGTGTCACTACCTCATCGCAGGTCCTCTGCGGCGGTGCGACGTGCCGTCCATCGGGTGAATATCGGCCGGTCCTGAACTCATTGGGCCCAGGGCTTCACTCGGATGCCCCGGTCTCCGGTGGCGGGGTGTCAGATTCCTGCTGATGGTGAGGACGTCGCCTCTGCGAATCGATGTGCCGACGGAGTGTCAGCCTTCGCAGTCGTGGCGAAAGGACAACTCTCACATGCGCACTGCCCGTACCCTGCTCGCGTCAGCTGCTGTGACTGCCGCCCTTGCCTTTACCGCTCCTGCCGCATACGCCCTGACGACCACCGGCGCGCCCAGCTCGGACAGCGGCTCGTCCGCCAGCAGCGACCGCCACGACAACTCCGGCGACAGTGAGGGCGGCGGTCGCGGCGACCACGGCCATGACCACGGCCAGGGTGACCACGACCATGGCCGTGACCATGACCACGGTGACCACGACCACGGCCGTGACCACCACCGTCCGCAGGGCGGTATGCGTACGGGTGGTGGCGCTCTCGCCATGACTCCTGCGGTGACCACGGGCGACGACGGTGGTGACGCGTACGGTGACGACGGTCACGGGCAGGGCGACGACGACCACGGCCGTGACCATGACCACGGGCAGGGTGACCACGACCACGGGCGTGACCACGACCACGGTGACCACGACCACGGCCGTGACCACCACCGTCCGCACGGTGGTATGCACACCGGCGGTGGCGCTCTCGCCATGGTTCCTGCGGTGACCACGGGCGACGACGGTGGCGACGCGTATGGCGACGACGGTCACGGGCAGGGCGACGACGACCACGGCCGTGACCACGACCACGGGCAGGGTGACCACGACCACGGGCGTGACCACGACCACGGTGACCACGACCACGGCCGTGACCACCACCGTCCGCACGGCGGCATGCACAC
>NZ_JBSHBW010000005.1:192992-272538 GCF_053612185.1 Streptomyces sp. NPDC054757 | reverse complement strand
GGACCACGGGCAGGGTGACCACGACCACGGGCGTGACCACGACCACGGTGACCACGACCACGGCCGTGACCACCACCGTCCGCACGGCGGCATGCACACCGGCGGTGGCGCCCTCGCCATGAACACGGCGCTGACCATGGGCGACGACGGTGAGTCCGCCGCCGGCATGGACCGGGACGACTCCTGGAAGGACGACTCGTGGGAGGAAGGCTCCAGCGATGACAGTTCCTGGAACACCGACCAGTCTCCCGGCCTGAACCACCACCGTCCGCACGGTGGCATGCACACCGGTGGGGGCGGCCTGGCGGCCAACAGCGGTGTGGCCGCCGGTTCGCTGCTGCTCCTCGGCGGCGTCGGTGCGGGCGTCTACATGATCCGCCGCCGTCGCAACGCCTCCGGCCTGTCGATGGCCTGACCGCCACCCCGCTCGCACCAGCAGCGTTGACGAGGCCACCGCCCCGAGGGGCGGTGGCCGCAACGCTTGTACGCCCCACCCCGAGTCCCACCGCGAACCACATCCCCAGTCACACCCGAACCACATCCCGAGCCACATCCCGAGCCACACCCCGCACCCCAGGCAGCACCCTCCTCTCTCCTGCCGCCCCTCCTCGTCCTTTTCCACCGCCCCGCCCGAAAGGCAGCACACCCGATGGCCGCTGAGAAGCTTCCCCAGCCGAAGCCTTCCGTCCCGTCCGCGCAGAGCACCGTGCCCCCGAAGAACGCGGTGCGTCCCCTGCACCGCGTCCTGGTCTGGCCCGCCGCGGCGGCGTGCGCGGGCGCTCTCCTGCTCTGCAACTCCTTCGGAATCGGCTTCGGCAGCCCGGCGGGTGACGCCAAGGTGCAGTCCGGGCCCGCCGCCGCTGCCTCCACGGCCCCCCGTGCCCCCGCGACGGCCGCCCCGCTGCCCCACTCCGATCCGACCCGGCTGAAGATCCCGACCATCGCCGTCGACGCACCGTTCACCGCACTGGACCTCGACAAGACGGGCCGCCTCAACCCGCCGCCCGCGGACAACACCAACATGGTCGGCTGGTACCGGGGCGGCGCCACCCCCGGAGAGCGCGGCGCGTCGATCGTCGCAGGCCATGTCGACACCAAGACCGGCCCGGCCGTGTTCCTGCTGCTGCGGACCCTCAAGCCGGGAAACGAAGTGGACATCACCAGGAAGGACGGCACGGTCGCCACCTTCAAGGTCGACTCCGTCGAGACGTTCAGCAAGGCCGACTTCCCCGACCAGCGCGTCTACGGCGACACCCCCGACCCCCAGCTCCGCCTGATCACCTGCGGCGGCTCGTACAACAAGGACGCCCAGGACTACGAGGACAACGTGGTCGTCTTCGCCCACCTCGCCTCGTCCAAGAACGCCTGAGAGAGGGGCTGTTGAGGGCAGCCGCCGACCGGCCGACGCTCACGGCCTGAGCACGGTGAGCCTGAACGGCCCCCGCTCGCCCGCCGCATGGGCCACCGCCTCGTTCGCATCGTCCAGGGCGAAGTCCGTGACCGTGAAGTGGTCCAGGTCCAGCAGGCCCGAGCGGATCAGGGCGATCATGCGCGGGACCGCGTCGCGCGAGCACAGCCACTGGCCGCGGACCGTGATGCTGTTGCGCATCAGCCAGAGGTACGGCAGGCCGAGGTCGTCGCCGCCCCCCATGCCGACACCGCCCATCAGGACGACCCTGCCGAACTCGCGGACCGTCATCGCCGCCGCCCGGACCGGTGCCGGGCCGGCGGCGGGCGGCAGCAGGTCGAGTACGCAGTCGACCGCGCCCGGGGCCGCGCGCTTCATCCGTACGGTGTCCTCGGCCGCGTCGCCGGTGAGGCGTACGGGGCGCAGCCGCGGGCCGAAACGGTCGGCCAGCGCGTCCAGGACCTTCTCGTTGCGGCCCGGCGCGATCACACAGCCGGCCCCCATGGCCAGCGCCACGGCGACGGCGGCGCTGCCGAAGTTACCGGTGGCGCCGCTCACCAGGAGCGTCTCGCCCGCACGCAGCTCCGCCGCGAGGAGGCCCCCGTACGGCACGAGCAGGACTTGCAGGGCACACCACCGTCCGGCGTCCGCCGGGTCGAGCGGGCCGATGGGGGCGGCGTTCTCGGTCGGGACGCGGATCTGCCCGGCGAAGGCCCCGTCGTGGAAGTACCGCTGGAGGCGGAGCCCGCCGTCGCCGCGGGCGCTGAGGCCCTGCAGGGTGATGTCGGGGGCCGGCGCGCCGTCGCGTGCGCGGACGGCGGGGTCGCAGAGGACCCAGTCGCCCACGGCGAGGGTGGTGGCGTCGGGTCCCACGGCGCGGACCCGGCCGGTCCCCCCGGACCCCGGGACCACCGGCAGGTCGAGCAGATAGCCCCGCTCGCCGCTGAACACCTCGGCGGCGTAGGGGAGTACGCCCGCCGCGACGACATCGACGAGCACCTCGCCGGTCCCGATGACCGGGTCGGGGACGGTCTCGACCGCCAGGGGTGCTCCGAATGCCTTCAGGACTGCGGCTTTCATCGTGCTGGTCCTCCTGCGGTGGGGATGCTGTGGGGATACGGCCCTGTTGCCGGGGCCAGCCTCACCGGCCCGCACGGCCGGATCCAGGACCGGCGTGATCCTAGGATTGGTCACTCCCTGGCAACTTCCTGGTACCCCGCCGGCACTCCGCGGCGGGGCGGTGCCGGTGAGGAGAGTGGTGTGTCCATGACGGATACGGTTCCCGGCGCGCTCGGCGACTTCCTGCGGTCGCGACGCGAGCGGCTGAGCCCCGGGGCCGTCGGTCTCGCGGGCGGGCGGCGGCGCCGGACACCCGGGCTGCGGCGCGAGGAGGTGGCGGAGCTCGCGGAGATCGGCGTCGACTGGTACGTCCGGCTGGAGCAGGGGCGGGCGGTCAGCCCCTCGGCCGGCACCGTCGACGCGCTGGCCCGCGCCCTGCGCCTCGACCCGGCCGAGCATGCCCATCTGCGCGCGCTGGCCGCCCGGTCGGGGCGGTCCGGCTTCGTCCGGGAGACCGTGCCGGACGGGATCCGGCGGCTGGTCACGAGCCTCGGCCAGCCCGCCTATGTCACGGGCCGCCGGTGGGACCTGCTGGCCTGGAACGCGGCGGCGGCCGACACCCTCACGGACTTCGGCCTGCTGCCCGACGCGGACCGCAATGTCCTGGTCCAGCTGCTGACCGACCCCGCCGCCCGGCGCCTCTTCGGGGCCGGCTGGGCGGACGAGGCGCGGCGCGTGGTGGGGCAGTTCCGGGCGGCGCACGATCTGTGGGCGGGCGATCCGGCCTTCCGGGGTCTGGCGGAGCGGCTGCGGCGGGAGAGCCCGGAGTTCGCCGGCTGGTGGGAGGGGCACCACATCCGTACCGGCGGCGAGGCCGGACAGAAGGTGCTGCACCATCCGCGCCGGGGCCTGCTCCGCTTCGAGTACGCGAGCTTCCAGGCCACTGACGACCCGGCGCTGCGGCTCACGGTCTACACGCCGGTGTGACCCGCGGCCTGCCTGCCGGTGTGATCAGCGGCCCGCGTGCCGGTGGGACCCGGACGTGTGACCCGCAAGGGTGTGACCCGCCCCACGTTCCGAGTGTCCCGCTCCATCCCGGGCAGGCATGCTCACCGAGCGGCCGTGCCACCTGACGGTGATCGGTGAGTGAGCGGGACATCTCACGATCTGGTACATACGGGGTGTCGTACGGCCGCTCGTTAAACTGAGCCGACCGCAGAAATGACTGGATCGAGGAGCGCACGTGGGCCTTGTCGTGCAGAAGTACGGAGGCTCCTCCGTAGCCGATGCCGAAGGCATCAAGCGGGTCGCCAAGCGAATCGTCGACGCCAAGAAGAGCGGCAACCAGGTGGTTGTCGTGGTGTCAGCGATGGGCGACACGACGGACGAGTTGATCGATCTTGCCGGGCAGGTGTCGCCGATTCCTGCCGGGCGGGAATTCGACATGCTGCTGACCGCCGGAGAGCGGATCTCCATGGCCCTGCTGGCCATGGCGATCAAGAACCTGGGCCACGACGCCCAGTCGTTCACGGGCAGCCAGGCCGGTGTCATCACCGACTCGGTCCACAACAAAGCGCGGATCATCGATGTCACACCGGGGCGGATCCGCACCGCACTCGACGAGGGCAACGTGGCGATCGTCGCCGGTTTCCAGGGTGTGTCGCAGGACAAGAAGGACATCACCACCCTCGGCCGCGGCGGCTCGGACACCACCGCCGTCGCACTCGCCGCGGCGCTCGACGCGGAGGTCTGTGAGATCTACACGGACGTCGACGGTGTCTTCACCGCCGACCCCCGGGTCGTCAAGAAGGCCCGGAAGATCGACCGGATCTCCTTCGAGGACATGCTGGAGCTCGCCAGCTCCGGCTCCAAGGTGCTGCTGCACCGCTGCGTCGAGTACGCACGCCGCTACAACATCCCGATCCATGTCCGGTCCTCGTTCTCGGGGCTCCAGGGCACATGGGTCAGCAACGAAGCACGAGTCGAAGCACAAGGGGACCCGACAGTGGAGCAGGCCATCATCTCGGGTGTCGCGCACGACACCTCCGAGGCGAAGATCACCGTCGTCGGTGTGCCCGACAAGCCGGGCGAGGCCGCGGCGATCTTCCGCGCCATCGCGGACAGCCAGGTCAACATCGACATGGTCGTGCAGAACGTCTCCGCCGCTTCGACCGGTCTGACCGACATCTCCTTCACGCTCCCCAAGGACGAGGGCCGCAAGGCCGTCGACGCGCTGGAGAAGTCGAAGCCGGTCGTCGGCTTCGAGTCGCTGCGCTACGACGACCAGATCGCCAAGATCTCGCTCGTCGGCGCCGGTATGAAGACCAACCCCGGTGTCACCGCGACCTTCTTCGAGGCGCTCTCGGACGCGGGCGTGAACATCGAGCTGATCTCGACGTCCGAGATCCGTATCTCCGTGGTCACCCGTGCCGACGAGGTCAACGAGGCCGTGCGCGCCGTGCACACCGCCTTCGGTCTCGACAGCGACTCCGACGAGGCGGTCGTCTATGGGGGCACCGGGCGATGACCGGCACCGGCCTCCGGGCAGGAGGAGGCCGTAAGCCGGCCCTCGCGGTCGTGGGAGCGACCGGGGCCGTCGGCACCGTGCTGCTCCAGATGCTGTCGCAGCACGCCGACATCTGGGGCGACATCAGACTCATCGCCTCCCCGCGCAAGGCCGGCCGCAAGCTGGTCGTGCGCGGGGAGGAGTCCGAAGTGCTCCCGCTCACCGAGGAAGCCTTCGAGGGCGTCCAGGTCGCGCTCTTCGTCGTCCCCGACGACGTCGCGCGCGAGTGGGCGCCCGTCGCCGCGTCCAAGGGCGTGGTGGTCGTGGACAGCTCCGGCGCCTTCCGGATGGACCCGGACGTGCCGCTCGTGGTGCCCGAGGTCAATCCGCACGCCGTACGGCTCAGGCCGCGCGGCATCGTCGCGTCCCCGCACTGCACCACGCTCGCGATGATCGTCGCGGTCGGCGCGCTGCACGCCGAGTTCGGGCTGCGCGAGCTGGTCGTCTCGACGTACCAGGCGGTGAGCAGCGAGGGCGTCCCCGGTGTGGAGGCGCTGCGCAGCCAGACCGCGCTGGTCTCCGGTACGGAGCTGGGGACGCACCCCGGGGACGTACGCCGCGCCGTGGGCGACGACACCGGGCCCTTCGCGGCCCCCATCGCGCTCAATGTGGTGCCCTGGGCCGGTACGCCCGCCGCCGACGGCTGGTCGTCCGAGGAGCTGATGCTCCGCGCCGAGACCCGCAGGATCCTGGACCGGCCCGCGCTTCCGGTGGCGGTGACCTGTGTACGGGTCCCGGTCGTCACCACCCACTCCCTCTCCGTGCACGCGCGCTTCGAGAACGAGCTGACGCTCGGCCGTGCGCACGAGATCCTGGCGACCGCGCCCGGTGTGGTGCTCTTCGACGACCCGGACGCGGGGGACTTCCCCACCCCGGCGGACGCGGTGGGCACGGACCCGGCCTGGGTGGGCCGGGTGCGGCGGTCCCTCGACGATCCGAACGCCCTTGACCTGTTCGTATGCGCCGACAACCTCCGTAAGGGTGCCGCGCTCAACGCCGCCCAGATCGCCGAGGCGGTCGCGGCCGAGACGGACTTCACGGGAAGCGCCGGAAGCTGACCGGCACCGCTGTCCCGAACCTGATCCTTTGTAGAAATTGTGTGTGGCCTGTGAGCAAGACGTACGCCGGAACCACTTGAACTGGGCCTTGTGCCTGTTACACGATTCAGTCTCCCGTGTGTCTGCAACCGCAGCCGGAACGGGTGCGTCTTTGGTGTGGCCCCGTCCTGTGCGAGATGCCGCAAGGCGTCGTGGAAAAAGGGGCATTGGGGGAGAACGGGTACGCATGAGGGCATTGGCCGCATCGTCAAAGGCGATGCCATACGCGTACAACCCTGGCGGGGGGAAGCGTGTCCAACTGGCGTGGCAGAGGTTCTCGATATTCCAGCGATGCCCGGGCGGGCCGCAGTGGTCCGTCCGCTCCGGCGTCCGCGTGTGCCCGGTGGGATGCCGGTGATCGCCCCCGTCCCCACCACCCGGCCCGGTTCCGTCCCGTCGCAGAGCGGCGAGGGTGCTGACGACGCCATGGCCTCCGGCACCACCGTCGACCACCTCACCGAGACCTACCGCGCCCACTACCGGTCGCTGCTGGGTCTCGCGGCGCTCCTCCTCGACGACACCGCCTCCTGCGAGGACGTCGTCCAGGAGGCGTTCATCCGCGTCCACTCGGCGCGCAAACGGGTCAGGGACCCCGAGAAGACACTCGCGTATCTGCGCCAGACCGTGGTGAACCTGTCCCGGTCCGCGCTGCGCAGGCGCATCATCGGGCTGAAGCTCCTCTCCAAGCCGATGCCGGACATGGCGAGCGCCGAGGAAGGGGCCTACGACCTCCTGGAGCGCGACGCGCTCAAGAAGGCCATGCGCAACCTCCAGCGCCGCCAGCGCGAGGTGCTGGTGCTCCGTTACTTCGGTGACATGACGGAGGCACAGGTGGCCGAGGCGCTGGGCATATCGCTGGGTTCGGTCAAGGCATACGGGTCGCGCGGCATCGCCGCGCTGCGGGTGGCCATGGAGGCACCGGCATGAGCGGGAAGAATCGTTACGGGCGGGAGATGCCCGCCGCATGGCGCAAGCAGCACGGCGGGCCGGGCCCGTCCGTGGACAACCAGGCGGGGAACGGAATGCAGAACGACGGTTCCGGCCATGAAGCCGACGGGTTCGACGAGCACGGAGCCGAGGGCCTGGACGAGCAGGAACTCGAACTGCGCCGGATGATGCACGGCGCCGTCCGGGAGCTCACCCCGTCCGACGACGCGCTCGACCGGCTGCGCAGGGCGGTGCCCGCGCGCCGGGCCAGGAAGCGGCAGATCGTGGTCGGCACGGCCGCGGCCGCGCTGCTCGTCGGGACCGCGATCCCGGCCTTCATCCATGTCGCGGGCTCGGGCGACGGGGTCAGGAACAACCCCGCGCTGGCGGGCAATGGCCACCGCACCCCCGGCTCCACGGACGCGGTGGCGCCCGGCGGCGGCAAGAAGGACAGCGGCAAACCGTCCGACGACGGCGAAGGCGACGGCCGGCACGGGAAGAAGGACGCTCCCAAGGGGGCCGGGAGCGGCAGCCACGGCGGCGCCGCAGGCGGGTCCACCGGCCCCTCGGGCAGGGCGCTCGACTCGCTGCCCGCCTGTACCGCCCACCAGCTCGGGGTCACCGGCGCGAACGCGGGAACGCCCCAGGCGGACGGCACGGTCTACGGAACCTTCCGGGTCTCCAACGTCTCGCACAGCCAGTGCGCGGTCAGCGACGCGGGCACCGTCAACTTCCAGGCGCTGGGCGCCGCCGACGCCGCCCGCATCACCGTGGTCGATCACACGGCGGGCGACGCGGCGGACGGCCTGCCCGACCCGTCGCAGGACGCGACCGGTCTGGTGCTCGGCCCGTCCCAGGCGTACGAGGTGAGGTTCGCCTGGGTCCCGGCCGCGACCTGTCCCACCGGCGGCGGCGCCACCCCCGACCCGACCCCGTCGTCGGGATCCGGCGGCACCGGAGGTTCGGCGGGAACGGGCGACGGCGGACAGCCCGGGAACGGCGGCACCGACGCCACCCCGCAGCTCGGCAGCGGTGACGGTACGTCGGACGGCAGCGTGGCCGTGGTGCACGAGGCGGAGCCGGGCGTACCGGCGGCGGAGGCGACCATCCCGAACGCGTGCGCGGGGACGATCTACCGCACGGGGCTGTTGACGGCCTCGTAACGGGTGGGGCGGTGGCCGCCCCGGGGACCCCGGGCGGCCGGAGCGGACCCGGCCCGGTCAGCCGACCGTACCGCTCGGGCAGCTGCCCGAACCGCCTGGTCGGACGCCCGAACGGCCCTGTCAGACGCCCGTACCGCCTGGTCGGACGCCCGAACCGTCGTCCGCTCTCGGACCCACACCTGCGTGCGCGTCCGCCTTGGCGCCGTCCATCACCGCGCCGTCCATCACCGCGCCGTCCATCACCGCGTCGTCCACCACCGTGACCGGTTCCGTGTCGGGCACGATCCCCAGCCTCAGATCCCTGAGCGCCTCGGCCTCACGCCGCGCCAGCCGGAACCACATGAAGACCACGAAGCCCGCGAAGACGAACCACTCGCCGGTATAGCCGAGGTTCTGGAAGGACTTCAGGTCGAGCCCGCTGTTCGGCGGCGCCGCCGCCGGGACGGCCTTGAGGCCCGCCGAGGCGTGCGGCAGCGTGATCCACGCGTCGTACACGGGGTACGGCACGACGTTCACCAGCGATGCCGCGCTGATGATCCCGATCTGGCCGGCCGGCAGCCCGCCCCCGGTGTACGCCCCGTCGGTCCCGCTGTTCTCGGACGCCTGGAGCGATCCGGTGACCTTGACGGCGCCCTTCGGGGGAGCGGGCGGCTTCGCTCCGTGCGGCAGCCAGCCGCGCACCACCGGGAGGGCCTTGCCGCCGTCGGTGCGGAGCAGGGTCAGGACGTACGACCCCTCCCTGCCGTCCACGACCCGGTCGGGCACCAGGAACTGCTCGCCGTACTTCCCGGTCGCGGTGGCCTGCCGCCCGGACGTGTCGAGGTTCACGGGCAGCAGGGAGGAGAGCGGCGCCGACGCCTGGCGGGTCGGGTCGGGCCGGTGCTCGTCTGTCCGGTGGGTGGCCACCCGGTCCTCGAACCTGCTCAGCTGCCAGGAACCCATGAAGACGCAGAACGGGATGGCGAGCAGGGCGAAGACGGTGATCCCCAGCCAGCGGGGTGTCAGCAGGAACCGGTACACATCTCTTACGGTACGGGGCGGGCTCCGGGCCTCGTGCCCCGGACCCCGCCCCGTATGTCCCGCCCCGGGCCCCGCCCCGTACGGCCTGCTGCTTCTTCTACTTCTTCACATGCCGCCGGGCGAAGTCGAGCTCAAGCCTGATCTGCTTGATCCGCTCCTCCACCACCAGCGAGCCGTGGCCCGCGTCGTACCGGTACACCTCGTGGACCGCGCCGCGCCCGGCGAGCCGGTCGACGTAGTTCTCGACCTGCCGGATCGGGCAGCGCGGGTCGTTCACACCCGCCGAGATGTAGACCGGTGCCCGCACCGCGTCCACATAGCTCAGCGGCGACGAGGCGGCGAACCGCTCGGGCACCGTCTCCGGGGTGCCCCCGAGCAGCGTCCGGTCCATCGCCTTCAGCCCCTCCATCTCGTCGTGGTAGGCCGTGACGTAGTCCGCGACCGGCACCGCCGCCAGCCCGGCCGCCCACGCGTCCGGCTGGGTGCCGAGCCCGAGCAGCGTCAGATAGCCGCCCCAGGAGCCGCCCGCGAGCACCAGCCGCGCCGGGTCCGCGATCCCCGACGAGACCGCCCACTCCCGGACCGCCGCGATGTCCTCCAGCTCGATCAGCCCGACCCGGTGCTTGAGCGCGTCGGTCCAGGCCCGCCCGTAGCCCGTCGAGCCGCGGTAGTTGACCCGGACCACCGCGTAGCCGTGGTCGACCCAGGCCGCCGGGCCCGAGGCGAACGCGTCGCTGTCGTGCCAGGTCGGGCCGCCGTGGATCTCGAAGACGGTGGGGAACGGGCCGTCCCCCGCCGGCTGCTGCACCAGCGCGTGGACCCGGCCGCCGGGACCCTCCACCCAGACGTCCCGCACCGGCACGGAATCCGGCGCCTTCATCCCCGGCGGGTCGAGCACGACCGCGCCCGACGTGGAACGTACGACCGGGGGGAGCGCGGCCGACGACCACAGGTACTCGACCGTGCCGTCGGGCCTTGCGGTAGCCCCGGACACCGAACCCGCCGGGGTCTCTACGCGGACCAGCTCCCCGGTGGCCAGTTCGTACCGCCACATCTCGCTGCGTGCCTCGAAGCTGTGCACGATCAGCAGCGCGGAGCCGTCCGGATACCACTCGGCGCTGACATCGCCGGGCAGCTCGACCGCCGGGCTGCTCTCGGTGCCGGCCGCCACGTCCCACACCATCGGCTCCCAGCGGCCCCGCCGCTGGTGGCCGACGAGCAGCCGGGTGTCCCCGGCGACCGGCGCGAAGCCGAGCACCTGGAGCCCCAGCTCCTCGGTGCCGCCCCTGGTGTCGTCCAGCTCGGCGACCGTGGACCCGTCGGGCCGGACCACCCGCAGCGCCGAGTGCATCGCGTCGCCGTGCTCGGTGTGCTCCAGCGCGATCAGCGTCCCGTCGTACGAGAGGTCGCCGACCCCGGCCGACTCCCGGTGCCGGTAGATCTCGACCGGCGCGGCGCCCGGCCGTACGACATGGACCGTCGAGCCGTCCTCGTCGGTAGACCTGCCGACCACCGCCGTACCGTCCCGGCCGATCCCCAGACCGCCCGGGTAGGAGGGTTCGAGGCCGGGGGCGGCGGGTTCATCGGGCCCGCCGTGGAAGGGCTGGCGCATCCAGACACCGAACTCGTCCCCGTCGGTGTCGTCGAACCACCAGATCCAGTCACCGCCGGGCGACAGAGCCCCGTCGGTCGTACCGTTCGGCCGGTCGGTGACCTGCCGCTGCTCGCCGGTCTTCCGGTCCCAGGTGTACAGCTCGTACGTACCGGTCGCGTTCGACACGAACAGGCTGCGGTCGGGGGCGTCCTCCGCCCAGTCGGGCAGCGAGACGCGAGGTGCGCGGAACCGCTTCTCCCAGTCGGGCATGGCTGTTGCGTCAGTCGTCATGCCCCTATTTCAGCAGAGCGGATACGCCACGGGTCCTCCGGCCGGATCCGTATCAACCTGCTACAGCACGGCCGATCAGGGTCCCGATGTGGTCCGGTGAAAAGTCAGGCCTGCCGCGTGGGGCAGGGCAGTTCAGGAGCGGCACGATTGGGGGAGCACGTCACCAGCGCGACCGAGTGGAAGACGGTGCCCTTCAGATAATGGCCGAGGGACACGTCCCCGCCCCACGCCATCCGCGCGACTGCGGCTCTCACCAGGAGAATCAGTCGGGTACCTTCTCGGTCTTGCGGAGAGGCGAACCGGGCAGCGAATTCGGAGAGTTGGAGTTCGAGCCATTCGCCTGCTTCCTTGGGTTCCCTCCAGGTTCCCCGCACCAGGGAGGCAGGCTTCATCAGCCAATGCGCCGTTTGGATAGGAGGCAGACCGATGACAGGAAACTCTGCTACTGCCTCTCGATACCGCTCGATGACCTCCTGAGGGCTGCCCGCAGTCGGAGGCTCGCCAGGAGGGCGACGGGTGCTCTCCTTGTCGAACGCCCTCTTCTCCCCGACCCAGGAGTACCCGTGGTGGTGCACTGCTGCTCCTATCCGAGAGGTGGCGACGGCCCCGCCGACGCGCGGCGGGGCCGTAGGTTCAGGTGGCGCTGCGGCTCAGGCGGAGAGGTCGAAGCGGGCGGGATCGATGCCCGCCGCGTTCAGCTCCGCCGTCGTGAAGCGCAGCGGCTCGGCGTCCGGGCGCTTGCTGTCACGCATGGCCCACGCACCCGGCCCGATCTTCGCGAGGGTCACGCATGCCTCGCCGTCCGGATGCGTGTTGCCACCACAGGCCTTCGAGAACTCGGCTCCTTCGATGGGGAGGCCGTACAGGTCGGTCATCGTTATGCCTTTCCTGGTCTGCTTGGCGGCCGGAAGGGCCGCCTCCCGCCCCTCAATAGGCGGAAGTCTCAGTGACCTTCATGGCCTCATCCATCGGCCCCACCACATCAGCCGGAACCATCCCCACGTGTGCGAACACCTGGCCGTGGTAGACGAGGGCAGGCCGTATCTCACTCCCCCCGGCCTCCGGAATGCCGAGGGTGGCCAGGGCTGCGCGGACGGCTTCAGCGGCATCTCTGGCCAGGGCGCGTCCGTACCGCCAGGTCTGCATGTCCATTCGTCAGTGCCCAGTCCTGTGCATGCGGAGCAGGACGTTGCAGTCAGAAATCAGGGAGTGATCCACGAACTCGCCCTCGGTCGCGGTGTCCCGCAGCGTGTCCAGTCGCAGGCACTCCGGGCAACCGCGTACAGGCTGGGGCGCCGGTTCGGGTTCACACAGCGGCAGTGACAACGGTGCTTCTTGCCACCGTGCGGGTTCTGTTCCGGTCGCCATCGCGCACCCCTTCGCTGTCGCTCGGTGTGGTGATGACGTTACGGAGTGCCGCGTACCGGCTTCCATGTTGTTGCATGCGGTTGCACGGATTCACCCGAGTGTGGCCAGGGCCTTCGTTATGAGTGCGCGTGCCTGAGTTCCACGTGCAGCCACCTGCGACAGGTCGGAGAACGCGCGGAGGTAAGTGCGGATCTCTCCGGGCGTGGTCAGGTTGATCTCTGCGGTCAAGGTCTCGACCGCTACCTGTTGATCGTCGAAGGCGTAGAACGCTTCCAGGGGCCACACGGTCCGGCGGGTCCTGGCGGGGATGACGCCGAGCGACACATTCGGCTGCCCCATGATGGTGAGCAGGTACTCCAACTGCTCGGCCATGGCAGCATCGTCGGTGACCCGGTAGTAGAGAACTGTCTCTTCAAGGAGCAGTGCGAAGCGGTGGTCACCTTCCCTGACGACCCGGGAACGAGCCTGCCTTGCCCGTACGGCGTCAGCCACATCGTCGGGGGTTCCCTGAAAAGCCGTGATGGCCCTCAACAGTCCTGTGGTGTAACCAGCGGTCTGGAGCATCCCCGGCACGAGGTTCGATGCGTAGACACGGAATGACCGGGTCCGTTGATAGAGCGGGACTGTCTTCTCATGGACGTGGCGCATACCGTCGCGGTGGATCTGCTTCCACTCGACGTACATCGACTCTGCGTTTCGTGATGCGGCGATGATGTCGGCTGCCTGTTCCTCGGAGCCGCAGGCCGCACACCACGCGCGGATGTCGGCATCCGACGGCGGGGTCTTGCCCCGGGCGATGCGGGACGACTTCGATTTGTGCCAGCCGCACCTGGCGGCCAGCTCATGCCCCGAGAGCCCGGCGTCCTTCATGAGCCCTTGCAGGCGAGACGCTACGGCGGCCCGTGCTGCTTGGGCGCTGGAGAGCGGAGACGTGGGCATGAGCTGACAGGCCAGGGATCAAACGGTGTACTTGTCGTGCGGGATACCGCGTTCCCACACGGCTTCGAACGCTGAGGCACACAGCCCGGCTACGGCAGGGTCTTCGGTCTGGTCGGTGTGCACCCACCGGCCGTCTCCGTCGAAAATGTTGAACTGGACCAGGCGGCCGTCGAAGATCCAGCAGTCATTGCCCGGGAGGGCAAGGTCTGAGGCGCTGCGTCGGGGAAGCCACCGGATCTGTTCTCCTGCTTCCAGATTCGTGAAGGTGCCGGAGTGCTCGAATGCGATGTACTCACTGACGGGCTCCGAAATCACCCGGGCGCGCCGGATGACGACGCCCTTTGCCGTGACCTCCTGGACGAGGTCGAGCCACGGACGCCACCACGAGGAGCGGTCACCGGGGTCGAGCCGATGGCCCCGCTTCCATGCGGCGAAGCCTTCGATCTCGTTGTCGACGCCGTACCCGTCGCGCATCTCCAGATGGACGGCCGACTCCTTGACCGACCTGATGAGGTCGGCGAAGTCAGACAGATTCTGCGACACCAAGCGCCTCCCTGAGAAGCGGGATCATCCGCTCCGGAACCCTGATCACTGTCTCGTGGTCCGGGAGCGGAACATCCTTCGAGCTTGTGCTCGTGGTCTGCGCGTCTGCTGTCCATCCCTGAATGAGAAGATCTTTCGTCTCCATGTCCACCCACACAGCGGGTGATCCGTGATCTCCGGACTCGGGATCTTTACCGACGAACCGTAAGGCCATGGGGTCTCTCCCTGTCGAGCGCGTCGCGCTTGGTCGCACGACCTTCACTCTGCCGGACAGCACCGGTCAAGGGGACCGGAACCGGACAGATCGAAGAGGGGCCTGTCGACCGGGTGAGCCGCGCCCCTCACCCCAGCGCGAAGTACCGCAGCCAGATGTACCCCGCCGACAGCGCCAGCGTCGCCGCGGTGACCACCAGCCCGTACCGGGTGAACTGCCAGAAGGAGATGGGGGTCCCGTTGCGTTCCGCGATGCCGAGGGCGACGACGTTGGCGCTGGCGCCGATCGCCGTGGCGTTGCCGCCGAGGTCCGCGCCGAGTGTCAGCGCCCACCACATCACGTGGTCGCCTGCGCCGCCCAGGCTGTGGACGAGCCCGGCCGTGACCGGGGCCATTGTCGCGACGTACGGGATGTTGTCGACCACCCCGGACAGCGCTCCGGACGCCCCGAGCAGCAGCATCGAGCCGCTCAGTTCCCGGCCGCCCACCGCGTGCGAGAGCGCGGTGGAGACCTCGCCCACGACACCCGTGCCGATCAGTGCGCCGATCATCACGAAGAGACCGGCGAAGAAGGCCAGCGTGGGCCACTCGACCTCGGTGAGCACCTCGGTGGTACGGACCGAGGAGACGGCGACGAGCACCCCGGCGCCGAGCAGCGCGACGACGCTCGGCGCGTAATGCAGCACCGGGTGCAGTACGAACCCCGCGATGACCAGGGCCAGTACGGCGAGTCCCTGGGCGAGCAGCCGCCGGTCGCGGAGTGTGTCCCGCTCGTCCAGTTCCATCACCCGGGCCGCGCGCTCCGCGTCGTACGGGAACGCCCCGCGGAACAGGAAGCGGCAGAGCGCGATCAGTACGGCCGTCAACAGCACGGCCAGCGGCCCCAGATGGACCAGGAAGTCGTTGAAGGTCAGCCCGGCCCGGCCGGCCACGATGATGTTGGGCGGGTCGCCGACGAGGGTGGCGATACCGCCGATGTTGGACGCGAAGACCTCGGTGATCAGGAACGGCGCGACCGCCAGCCCCAGCCGTTCGCAGACCAGCAGG
The DNA here is from genome assembly GCF_053612185.1 of Streptomyces sp. NPDC054757. Classification (NCBI taxonomy): domain Bacteria; kingdom Bacillati; phylum Actinomycetota; class Actinomycetes; order Kitasatosporales; family Streptomycetaceae; genus Streptomyces; species Streptomyces sp. NPDC054757. The sequence continues at coordinate 257,303 of NZ_JBSHBW010000005.1, read as the reverse complement.
GTGACGGGGGCGATCAGCAGGACGGTGGTCACGTTGTCGAGGAGCGCGGAGGCCAGCGCGGTCATCACCACCAGCATGGCCAGCACCCGGAACGGTCTGCCCCTGGCGCGCTTCACGGACCAGATCGCCAGATACTCGAAGACGCCGGTCCGCTTCAGCACTCCGACGATCACCATCATGCCGAGCAGCAGGAAGATGACGTTCCAGTCGATGCCGGTGTTCTGCGAGAAGAAGGCCGCCCTGTCATCGGTCGCGCCGAGCGCCAGCATGAGGCCGGCGCCGCCGAGGGCGGCGGCTACCCGGTGGATCTTCTCGCTGATGATCAGGGCGTAGGTGGCGGTGAAGACGGCGACGGCCGCCCAGCTGTGCCAGTCACTCACCGGGGGCCCCGCGGTGGGGCGGGCGGAACGGGCGCGGTGTTCACGTGACGGGGTCTCCCACCGGATGTGCGGGGTCGTTCGGTCGGCGGGCCCGTGATGCGGCGCGGGCCCGGTGAAAGGTACGGGGGAGCGGAGCCCCGGCGGCAGGACGGCGTCCCGCAGAACAGACCGCCCGGACCCTGCCGGGATCCGGCATGGAACGCCCGCGCTGCGCGGTCAGATCTCCTGGTCGGGCCAGTTGAGCAGCCGGGCGCCGATGACCGCGGTCTGCAGGGTGTAGCGGTGCGCCGGGTCGGCCGGATCGGCGCCGGTCAGCTGGTGGATCCGCTCCAGCCGGTAGGTGAGCGCCCGCACGCTCAGCGACATCCGGCGCGCCGCCTCGGCCGCCACGCACCCCGCGTCGAAGTAGTGGCTGAGCGTCGAGACCAGCGGCTGTGCGCCGCCCCGGGCCCGCTGGAGCGGCCCCAGCGCGCTGCGGACCAGATCGACCAGGGCCTCCCGGTCCCGGGTGAGCACCGGGTAGACCAGCAGATCGGCGGCGCGCAGCAGCGGGCCCTCCAGATCCATCCGGGCCGCGAGTTCCAGGGCGTTGAGCGCCTCCTCGTAGCTGTGCACGATCCCGCCGGAGCCCTGATGCGGGCGGCCGACCGCGACCTTCACGCCGTCGTCGGCGTCGGCCGCGTACGCCTGGCGGGCGAAGTACGTCAGGATGTCGTCCTGGTCGCCGGGGGCGATGCAGACCAGGCGGCCGTCCTTGGTGGTCAGCAGGATGCTGCGGTTGCCGAAGCGGCTGAAGAGGGCCAGCTCCACGGTGCGGGTGGCGGCGGCGCCCTCGTCGTACGCGCCGGCGCTCTGGGCGACCGCGACCGCGTGGGTACGGGAGAGCCGCAGTCCGAACCGTTCGGCGCGCTCGGCCAGCCGCCCCAGATCGCTCCCGCCGTACAGCAGATCGTCGATGAACTCCCGGCGTACGGCCTCCTCCTGGCGTACGGCCATGCGCTGGGCCCGCTCGTACCCCTCGGCGAACGCGTCGACGGCCAGCTCGACGGCGGCGAGCACACCGCCCGCCGTGCTGCCGCTCACCGCCGCGGACCCGGTGGGCCAGACCGTACGGGCGGCCGCCAGATGCGCGGCGACCAGGGAGCGCAGCGAGTGGCCGTCCTCCGCCGCCTGTTCACCGAAGGCGCGGCGCGCGTCGAGCTCGGGCCGGGTCGGGCGGCGGCCGGTCGCCAGGACTTCGGTCAGCATGCGGGCGTACCCCTCAAGGTATTTCCCGGGGTGCGTATCGGATATGTCGGGCCCTGTCACTCGTTCTCCTGCTTCTGCTGTCGTCCCGCCGGCGGTGCGGCCGGCTGTCGGGGGGCGGCCGGTCCGGCGGGGTCCGCCCGCCGCGCAGCGGCCAGAGTGACAGACCGCGACGGGTGCCGGGACCAGGGGTGCTGCCCCGGCATCCGGCAGCAGGGAACTTTGCCGGATTACGGCAATGCGGGGGCGGGCGGAGTCCCGTCAGAATGGGCATTGCGGAAACGGGGGAGAGCGGCCCGGTGCCGGAGTACGGAAACGTGCGTCCGGCGCCGGGGCTGTTCTGCACGGGGGATGTTCCGTATGAGGGCTTTTCCTCATGGGGGACACGGAGGGGGAGGGGTGCGCGATGGATGAGTTCATGGGCGCCGCGCTGGGTTTTCCGGCGGTTCTCTTCGGTGCGGCGCTGTTGGTGGTCATCGCCTTCTGGCTGCTCGTACTGGTGGGGGCGGCCGAGCACGACGCCTTCCATCTGCACCTGGACACGGGGGACACGGGCACGGCCGCTGCGGGGGGCAGCGGCGTGCCCGTCACCGTGCCGGTGTCGCTCTTCACCCTCGTCGCCTGGTTCGCGAGTCTCGCGGGCTCGGTGCTGGTGCGCAGGTGGGGGTCCCACCTGCCGAAAGCTGGGGGAGAGCCGCCGGGCGGCTTCCGGACCGTGCTCGACGCCGCTGTGCTCGCCGCCGCGCTGCTGGCCGCGTGGATCGTGACACGTTTCGCCGTCCGCCGGATGCGCGCCCTGCTCCCGGCCGTACCGCCGCCGTCGCGGCTGGACTTCGTCGGGCTGGTCTGCACCGTACGGACCGGTTCGGTGACCGCCGACTTCGGGCAGGCCGAGGTCGCGGCCGACGACGGATCGACCGCGGTCGTGCAGGTCAGGGCCCAGGGCGACGACAGCCTGCTCGGGCTCCGATCCGGTGACACCGCGCTCCTCTACGCCTATGACGAACCGGGTGAGTTCTTCTGGATCGCGCCGTTCGACGCGGCGCTCGATCCCCGCGCCACCGGCTGAGTCCGCGTTCGCGGCCCCTCCTCCCCTCAGTCGCGCACCGCACCGCGGCGGGCCGCACCACAAGCCACCGTTCACGACACCCTTCGAGGAATGTTCATGGATGCCATCTCCCTGGGCATCGGCGTGCTCGTCGCCGTTGTCCTGCTCATAGCCGTCGCACTCGTCCTGGTGCTCAGCAGGCTGTTCCGCAAGGTGGAGCAGGGCCGGGCGCTGATCATCTCCAAGACGAAGAAGGTCGACGTCACCTTCACCGGTGCCGTGGTGCTGCCTGTGCTGCACAGGGCCGAGTACATGGACATCTCGGTGAAGATCATCGAGATCAGGCGGACCGGGCGCGAGGGCCTGATCTGCCAGGACAACATCCGGGCCGACATCCACATCTCGTTCTTCGTACGGGTCAACAAGACCGTCGAGGACGTCGCCAAGGTCGCCCAGGCGATCGGCACCCAGCGGGCCAGCGACAAGGCGGCCATCCAGGAGTTCTTCGCCGCCAAGTTCTCCGAGGCGCTGAAGACCGTGGGCAAGCAGCTGGACTTCGTGGACCTCTACACGAAGCGTGAGGAGTTCCGGGACCGGATCATCCGGGTCATCGGCACCGACCTCAACGGCTACCACCTGGACGACGCGGCCATCGACTTCCTGGAGCAGACGCCGATGGCGCAGCTCGACGGGGCCAACATCCTGGACGCCCAGGGCATCCGCAAGATCACCGAGCTGACGGCGGTCGAGCATGTCCGCACCAACGAGTACCAGCGCACCGAGCAGAAGGAGATCACCCGGCAGAACGTCGACGCCCGGGAGACCATCCTGGAGCTGGAGCGCCGGCAGGCCGAGGCCGAGATCAAGCAGCAGCGCGAGGTCGACACGCTGCGGGCCCGCGAGGAGGCGGTGACGGCCAAGGTCCAGGAGGAGGAACGCCTGGGCGCCCAGACCGCGTTCCTGCGCACCGAGGAGCAGCTCGGGGTGCAGCGCGAGAACCAGGCGCGCGAGATCGCGGTGGCGCAGAAGAACCGCGAGCGGGTCATCGCCGTCGAGAACGAGCGGATCGAGAAGGACCGGCTGCTCGAAGTCATCGGCCGCGAGCGTGAGACGCAGCTGTCGATGATCTCCCGTGACAAGGAGGTCGAGGCCGAGCGCCGCGAGGTGGCCGATGTGATCCGGGAGCGGATCGCGGTGGACCGTACGGTCGCCGAGCAGGAGGAGTCGATCAAGAAGCTGCGGATGGTCGAGGAGGCCGAGCGCACCAGGCAGGCCGTGATCATCGCTGCCGAGGCGGAGGCGCAGGAGAAGCTGGTCAAGGACATCAAGGCGGCCGAGGCCGCCGAGACGGCCGCCACTCACCACGCGGCCGAGCAACTGACCCTGGCAGAAGCCCGGTTGAAGTCCGCCGACCTCGACGCCCGCGCCAAGCTCCGGCTCGCGGAGGCGGTCCAGGCGGAGGCCGCGGCGCCGGGACTCGCCGACGTCCAGGTACGTGACAAGGAGGCCGACGTCATCGAGAAGGCGGGCCGCGCCGAGGCGGAGGCCACCGAGGCCCGGCTCAGGGCCGAGGCGTCGGGCGCCCGGCTGAAGGCGCTGGCCGCGGCGGAGGGCACCAGCGCCCAGGCCACGGCGGAGGCCGCGATGATCGGCGAGAAGCTGAAGGCGGAGGCCGAGGGGCTCACCGAGAAGGCGGCGGCGATGGCCGCGCTGGACGACGCGTCGCGCGGACACGAGGAGTACCGGCTGCGCGTCGCGGCCGAGAAGGAGATCAGGCTGGCCGGGATCGACGTCCAGCGCCAGGTCGCCGAGGCGCAGGCCACGGTCCTCGCGACCGGTCTGGAGAACGCCGACATCAGCATCGTCGGCGGTGAGTCGGTCTTCTTCGACCGTCTGGTGTCGTCGATCTCGCTCGGCAAGGGTGTGGACGGCTTCGTCGAGAACTCGAAGACTGCCCAGGCCCTCGCCAAGCCGTGGCTGGACGGCTCGGCCAGCTTTCCGGAGGACCTGACGAAGATCCTCGGGTCGGTGTCGAGCGGTGACGTACAGAATCTGACGGTGTCGGCGGTGCTGATGAAGCTGATGAACTCGGGGGGTGCGGAGGCCGGACTGGTCCGGCAGCTTCTGGACCAGGCCGAGCGGCTGGGGCTTTCCGAGGTGGCGGTCGGGGCGGTCGGGGCGGTGGACGGGGCGGTGCGGGTCTGAGCGCGGGGCGGGTGCGGGGGCGCCTGCCCCCGGGCTCTTGGCCCTCGCCCCCCCCCAGAACGGGCTTGAGGGGTGGCCTCAAACTCCCCCGGACTCCGTCCGGGGGACTCTCAAGGCCGGGGTTGAAAAGATGTCCTCAATCGCCGGACGTGCTGGGTTGTGACGGCACCCCCTAACCAGCCCCTCCCAACCAGCCCCCTCCCAACCTCGCACCCATTACCCAGAAAGCCGCCGATGACCCAGACCTCCGTAGACGCCGGCACCTACGAGGTGCTCAGGGACCGGCTGGCCGGGCAGGCCGCCGAACTGGCCCGCAGGGCCACCGCCCTCAACGCCCGCCGCACCGAGACCTTCGGCTCCACGGAGCTGGCCCTCACCGGTACGGAACAGCTCCGTACCGACAGCGACCGCGTCCCCCGCGACACGGTCGCCGTCCGCGGCCGTCTGCTCATCGGCTGCGACATCCCGCCCGGCCGGAAGCAGACGTCCGAGCCCGCGGACGTCTTCGCGCTGCACGACACCGCCCTGAACAGGCTTCCCGACACCGATGTGCCCGGCCTGCTCGACGACCCCGCCTTCATCAGGGAGTTCACGGAGCTCCACCGCTACTACCGCGACGCCCGGCTGCTCCAGCTCCGCCACATCGACGGCAGACTGCTCGCCGTCTTCCGTACCGGTGAGACCGCCGACGACATCCGCGTGCTGCGCTGGGCGCTCGCCGCCGACGGCAGCGTCGGGTACCTCGACGCACGCGGCGACCGCGACCACGTACCCCCGCCGCCGGACGACCTCGAATGGACCCCCACCACCCGCCAGGACCATGTGCCGGGCCGCCACCCGCACATCGCCCTGCCGGGCGGCGTGTATGTGACGACGGCCGGCGGTTCGCTCACCGTCAAGGACGAGGACAACACCGAGGCGGCCGAGGGGATCTGGTCCGAGCCGGTCGACGAACCGCTCCAGTCGCTCGCCGACGCCGAGGTGGAGTACGCCCGCGCCGGAGCCCTGCTCCTGCTGCGCGTACGCCCGTACAAGGAGGAGCACCCGCGCCATCTGGTCTTCAACACCGTCACCCGCACCGTGGTACGCCTCGACGGCATCGGGCAGGGCTGCCGCAGCCTCCCCGAGGACCAGGGGATCATCTTCCCCGGCGGATACTGCCTGGCCACCGGCGCGTACAAGACCTTCGCCCTGGACACGGCGGGTCTGGCGTTCGAGCGGCTGATCCGCTCCCCGAACGGTGAGGACGTGCTGTACGTCTTCCACGCCCCCGCGGCCGGCCGCACCCTGCTCCTGCCGTACAACCTGATCCGCAAGGAGACCGGGACCCCGCTCGGCTGCCGGGGGTACGCGCTCTTCGACGACGGCACCCTCATCGTCCTGCGCGGCGACTCCGACGAGCCCGCCCGCGTCCACCCGCTCCAGCGCTGGCGCTCCCCGTACGTCTCGGACACCTGCGCCGACGCGGTCCCGGCGGGCGAAGGGCCCCTCACCCGGATCGGCAACGCCGACCTGGTGCGCGGGATATCCGACTGCCTGTCGCTGGCCCGTACCGTCACCGAGAACACCGAGCCGACCACGGGTGTGTACGAGACGCTGCTCGCCTCCTGCGTACGGGCCGCCGACACCCACCACTGGCTGGGCGACGAGTCCACCGGCGACCTGCTGGAACCGCTGGACGGGCTGCGCACCACGGCCGGGCAGGTGCTCGCCGAGTTCGAGACCGTCCGGACGCTGACCCGGGAGGCCGCCGACGCGCTGGACGCGGCCGCGGCGCGGGTCGCCGCACTGGTGCGCAGGGCCCGCGGTGAGGCGCCCGGTGCGGCCGCCGAGTGGGTCACCCGGCTGACCGAACTGCGCGGCGCCCATGGGCAGGTGCTCACGCTCAAAGAGCAGCGGTACGCCGACACCGACCGCATCGACGCACTCGCGGACGAAGTGGCGGCGGACATCGCCTCGTTCGCCCAGCGCGCCGTCGGACAGCTGCGGGGCGACGACGCCTTCGCCGGGTACCACGAAGAGACCGGACGGCTCACCGCCGAAGCGGAGGCGATCGCCACCGTGGCCGGAGCCGCACCGGTCACCGAACGCCTCGACGAACTGGCCGATGGGCTGCGTACCGTCACCGAGGTCGTCACCGGGCTCGACATCGGCGACGCCACGGTCCGTACCTCGGTCCTGGAACGGATCGCCGAGGTCGTCGGCGGGGTCAACCGCGCCCGCGCCACGCTCGAAGCGCGCCGCCGGGAACTGCTCGGCCACGAGGGGCGCGCCGAATTCGCCGCCGGGCTGGCCCTGCTCGGCCAGTCGGTCACCGCGGCGCTGGCCGCGGCCGGCACCCCGGAGAGCTGCGACGACCAGCTCGCCGGGCTGCTGCTCCGGGTGGAGGACCTGGAGTCCAGGTTCGACGGTTCGGACGAGTTCCTGGCCGAGCTGGGTGCCCGGCGGACCGAGGTGTACGAGGCGTTCTCGGCGCGCAGGCAGACCCTCCAGGACGAGCGCGCCCGCCGCGCCGAGCGGCTCGGCGCCTCGGCCTCCCGGGTCCTGGAGACCCTCGCCCGCCGGGCGGCCTCGCTCGGCTCCGCGGACGCGATCAGTACGTTCTTCGCCTCCGACCCGCTGGTCGCCAAGGTCGGCCGCACCGCCGACGAACTGCGCGGACTCGGCGACCGGGTCGGGGCCGACGAACTGGCGGGCCGGCTCAAGGCGGCCCGCCAGGAGGCGGCCCGAGCGCTGCGCGACCGCACCGATCTGTACGCGGACGGCGGCGGCACCATCCGGCTCGGCCGGCACCGCTTCGCCGTCAACGCGCAGCCCCTGGACCTGACCCTGGTGCCGTACGGCGGCCCCGGCAGCGGCGGTGACAGTGACAGCGGCGGCGCCGGTCTTGCCTTCGCCCTCACCGGTACCGACTACCGCTCCCCGGTCACCGATCCGGCGTTCGCCGCCTGCCGCCCGTACTGGGGCCGCACCCTGCCGTCCGAGTCACCCGCGCTCTACCGGGCCGAGTATCTGGCCGCCCGGCTGCTCGCCGAGCAGGGGCCCGACGCACTCGCCGCCGCCGAACTCCCCTCACTGGTACGGCAGTCGGCCGAGGCCGCGTACGACGAGGGGTACGAACGCGGAGTCCACGACCACGACGCCGCACTGATACTCGGCGCGCTGCTGCGGCTGCACACCGGGGCCGGACTGCTCCGCTTCCCGCCGCGGGCCCGCGCCGCGGCCCAGCTGTTCTGGGCGCACTCCACGACGGAACCGGCACGGCTGGCCTGGACCCGCAGGGCCGTGTCGATGGCTCGCGCCCGCGAGACCTTCGGACTCGCCCCGGCCATCACGGAGTGGCAGGCCGAACTGGCTGGCGTGATCGGAGGACCGGAGGCGCCGCAGGCCGCCGAGTACCTCTTCGAGGAGCTGACCGGCGGCCCCGAGGGCTTCGTCACCCACACGGCGACCCGCACCCTGCTCGACGATTTCCGCCGGGCCGTGGGGACTTCCGCCTACGACGACGACCTCAAAGGGATCGGCGACGACGACCTGACGGCCCGCCGCCAGCTCGTGGAGAACTGGCTCGGCGCGTACGCGAACTCCGGCGGCCAAGGCACCCGCCCCGGAGGCCCGGTGCCGACGGGGGCCCTGGCCGAGGCGGTCGCCGTCGAGCTCTGCCCGGAGCTGCCGCGCTACGAGTCGGCCGCGCCGCTGGCCGCGAGGGTGGAGGGGCTGCTCGGCACCCATCCGCGCATCGAGGGCCGCGGACTGACCGTCCGTATCGACGAACTCATTCCGGCGGCAGCCGAGTTCCACCGCACCGAGGTCCCCGGATTCCGCGCCTACCAGCGGCAGCGCACCGCCCTGGTCGCGGCCGAGCGCGCACGGCTGAGGCTGGACGACCACCGCCCCCGCGTCATGCCGTCGTTCGTACGCAACCGGCTCATCGACGAGGTCTACCTCCCGCTGATCGGCGACAACCTGGCCAGACAGATCGGCACCGCGGGCGACACGAAACGCACCGACAGCAACGGTCTGCTGCTGCTGGTGTCGCCGCCCGGCTACGGCAAGACCACGCTCGTGGAGTACGTGGCCGACCGGCTCGGGCTGGCCCTGGTCAGGATCGACGGCCCGGCGCTCGGCCACCGGGTCACCTCCCTGGACCCGGCGCAGGCGCCGGACGCCACCGCGCGCCAGGAGGTCGAGAAGATCAACTTCGCGCTGGCCGCGGGCAACAACACCCTGCTGTACCTGGACGACATCCAGCACACCTCACCCGAACTGCTCCAGAGGTTCATCCCGCTCTGCGACGCCCAGCGCAGGATCGACGGCGTCAGGGACGGCGCCGCACGCAGCTACGACCTGCGGGGCAAACGCTTCGCGGTCTGTATGGCGGGCAACCCGTACACCGAGTCGGGGCAGCGCTTCCGGATCCCCGACATGCTGGCCAACCGGGCCGACGTCTGGAACCTCGGCGATGTGCTCACCGGCAAGGAGGACGTCTTCGCGCTGAGCTTCGTGGAGAACGCGCTCACCGCGAACCCGGTGCTGGCCCCGCTCGCGGCCTGGCACCGCGACGACCTGGGCCTGCTCGTACGGCTGGCGTCCGACGATCCGACCGCACGCCGCGACCGGCTCCAGCACCCGTGCCCGGCGGGGGAACTGGACCGTGTCGTGGCGGTCCTGCGCCATCTGCTGACGGCCCGCGCCACGGTGCTCGCGGTCAACGCCGCCTATATCGCGTCGGCCGCCCAGTCGGACGCGGCCCGCACCGAGCCGCCGTTCCGGCTCCAGGGCTCGTACCGCAACATGAACAAGATCGCGGCACGGATCGACCCGGTGATGAACGGCGCCGAGCTGGCCGCTGTGATCGACGACCACTACCGGGGCGAGGCCCAGACCCTGACCAGCGGCGCCGAGTCCAACCTGCTGAAACTGGCCGAGCTGCGCCAGACCCTGACGCCGGAACAGGCGGCACGCTGGGCGGAGATCAAGGCGGCCGATGTCCGCGCCAGGACCCTGGGCGGCGGACCGGAAACCGATCCGCTGCCGCGCGCGGTGGCGGCGCTGGGGCTGCTGGCCGACCGGATCGCGGCGGTGGAGTCGGCGATCAGCCGGGCGGCCGACACCCGGTAGCGGAGTTTTCGCAGCCCAACCCGCGTACGTCAGTTCAGTGCCGCGTCTCTTCGGGTGAAGTCGCGATGCGGGACCCATCCCAGCGGGCAGGCATTGCGAAGGACCACACAAGAGGGCCCGCGCAATCCGGCCCTGGAGTGCTCCTACGGAAGGGTTTGTGTCCATCATGTCTCGAATCGTGCGGATGACCGTGCTGTCTGCCATCGCCGCCGCCACCGTGCTGGGGGGTGCGTCGGTCGCCTCCGCGGACAGCGGTGCGGAGGGCGCGGCCATCGGCTCGCCCGGTGTGCTCTCCGGCAACGTCGTCCAGGTCCCGGTCGACCTCGGTCTCAACGTCTGCGGCAACAGCGTCGACGTCATCGGCCTGCTCAACCCGGCCTTCGGCAACACCTGCGTGAACGGCGGGCACGGCCGCGACCACGGCCGTGACCACGGTCGCGAGCACGGCCACGGTGGCTGGAACCACGGCTGGGACCACGGTCGCAACCACGACTGGAACTGACCGCGGTCATTCGCGGCAGGCAGTGAACACCGCCCCCCGGAGGAAGACGCCGAATCGGCCCTCCGGGGGGCGGTGCTGTCTGCCACCAGTTGCGGGCTACCGGCTACCGGCTACCGGCTACCGGCTCATGACGTGCTCACCTCGGCCGAGAACCAGTCCACGCTCATCCCCGCACCGGAGCTGATGTCGGCCCCCGGGGAGGTGCAGCCGCAGACCTTGTCCGGATACGAGCCGCCGATCGCCACGTCGAAGATGGCGAAGAAGCCGTGGTCGACCGCGGCCTTCCAGGTCGCGTCGGACACCTCGTTCTGGTTGACCACGAAGGTCTGGACGCCGTCGAGAGAGAAGCGCAGCTGCTCGGCCGACGCGTTCGTACGGTCCACGACCACCGAGTACGTGTGGTAGCCGGACTGGCAGCCCGTGCAGGTCTGCAGACCGCTGCTGATCCCGTCCGGGTCGTGGCACTCGCCCGCCCACTGGCCGCAGTGGAAGGTCGTGGAGTGCTGGCTGAGCGCGTTGACGTCCTCCATGATGTCCAGCTCGCCGATACCGGGCCAGTTGGTGGCACCGGCAGGACGTGCGTCCGCGCCCATCGCCCAGAAGGCCGGCCAGTAGCCGAGTCCGCTCGCCGGGTCGGGCTGCTTCAGGGAGGCGCTGAGCTGGAGCTGGCCGCCGGCCGGTGCGGCGAAGTCGGTGCGCTGGGTCTCCACCCGGCCGGACGTCCAGTGCCCGGACGCGTCCCGTAGCGGCTTGATCACCAGATGGCCCGAGCCGTCCTGGTAGACGTTGTCGGTCGAGTCCGTCGATGTCTCGATCTCGCCGGTGCCCCAGTTCGCGGCGCCGCCCGGGTAGCCGGTGCCCTTGTCGTAGAGCCAGTCGGACGTGTTGAGGCCCGTTCCGGCCGCGCCGTCGAAGTCGTCCCTGAACACCGTGGTCCAGTCGGCGGCGGCCGTACGGGACCCGGCGGCCGGTTCGCTCGCCGCCGCGGTACCGGTGAGCCCGGCGGGGCCCGCCAGGCCGGTGAGTCCGGCCAGCGGCAGGGCGAGCGCGGCGAGCACGGTCAGCAAGCGGCGCCGGGGGCGGTGTGCGGGGCGGCGACCGGGGTGGCGCTCGGGGCCGCGGGAGGTGCCGGGGGACGAGCCGGGGAAGGCGATCCTGTTCATCTGGGCTGCTTCCGTGGGGGGCGTGGGGGTGGGAGCGCACTGCGGGGGAGCGGCGTGGGGGCGCGCGGGTGAGGCTGCCTGAGAGCGCTCTCAGCCGCCTTCCGAACGACTGTCGGGCACGGTGGCCGACCCGTCAAGGGGCGTGCCGCGTTCATCCCCTGAAGCCAACGGGGTGAGATATCCGGCCAGTTGCCGTACGGCGTTCCGCTGTCGATGCCGGGTGGGCGGCCGGGGCGCCGGATCGGGTGAAGCGCGTACAGACCATTGACGGACCGGACGAACTCTGAGGCCATGTACATGTCACTTCGTTCTGTCACCCGTGCGCGGGTGCACCCGTACGTCCGTGCACTCGTTCACCCATGGCATACGTGCATCCATGACAGCGACTCGGGAGGGCTCATGAACGTCAACCGGAGATCGGTACTGAAACTGGCCGGAGCGGGCGCGGTGGCCGCCGGTGCCGGCACGGTGGCATCGGCCACCGGCGCCGCAGCGGCCACCGGGGGCGGCGTCGCCGCCGGAGCGGTGCGTACGGAGCCGAGACCGCGCCCCGGATCGGCCGCGGCCGCCGCCAGGGCCGCCGCACTCGTCGCGAAGATGACCCTGGACGAGAAGATCGCCCTGCTGCACGGGCAGGGCTGGTCCCCCAAGGGCGTGGGGTACGCGGGCCGGGTCCTCGCCAACACCCGCCTCGACATCCCGGCCCTGTATCTCGGCGACGGCCCCAACGGGGTGGGCAACGGCTCGAAAGGGGTGACCCAGTGGCCCGACTGCAAGACCCTGGCAGCGACCTGGGACCCGGAGACGGCGCGGGCCTACGGTGACGCCTACGCCGCCGAGCAGGCGGCCAAGGGGCACAACATCGCCCTGGCGCCCTGTATCAACATCCTGCGCGTCCCCTACTGGGGGCGGTCGTTCGAGACCTTCACCGAGGACCCGTACCTCAACGCGGAGCTGGCGGCCCGGGTCGTCGAGGGCATCCAGACCCACCCGGTGATGGCCACCGTGAAGCACTTCGCGGCCAACAACCAGGAGACCCTGCGCGGCTCGATCGACGTGGTGGTCTCGCAGCGCGCCCTGCACGAGATCTACTACCCGGGGTTCCGCGCCGCCGTCCAGCGCGGCGGCGCCGGAGCCGTGATGACCTCGTACAACAAGGTCAACGGCGCCTGGTCGCACGAGAACCGCACCGCCGTCCAGGACACCCTGCGCGACTCCTGGGGCTTCGACGGACTGGTGATGTCGGACTGGGGCGGCACCCACAGCACCGTGCTCACCGCCCGCGCGGGCTCCGACATGGAGATGCCCGGCTCCACCTACCTCGGCGACAAGCTGAAGGACGCGGTCACGGCGGGCACGGTGAGCACCGCCACCGTGGACACGATGGCCGTCCATGCGCTCACCGCCATGTACCGGACCGGGCTCTTCGACCACCGGCTGCCGGACCCGGCGACCGTGCTCACCGAGGTCGTCAGCAGCGAGGCGCATCTCGGGCTCGCGCGCAGTATCAGCATCCAGGGCAGTGTGCTGCTGAAGAACGAACGGGTGCTGCCGTTCGCCCGCCCCGCGTCCGTCGCGGTCATCGGCGCCGCGGCCGACGCCGGGGCCCGTACGCACGGCGGGGGTTCGGGTTCCGTCACCGCCAACGGCGCTGTCGTCACCCCGCTCGCCGGCATCAGGGCGCGGGCCGGGGACATCCCGGTGACGTACACCGAGGGCCCCGCGGGGGCGGCCGAAGCGGCGCGTGCGGCGGATGTGGCTGTCGTCGTCGCGGGCGACTACACCAGCGAGGGCTCGGACCGCACCACGCTCGCCCTGCCGGACGGCCAGGACGAGCTGATCGCGGCGGTCGTCGCGGCCAACCCCCGTACGGTCGTCGTCCTGAACACATCGGGCGCGGTCCTCATGCCCTGGCTCGACGGCGCCGGAGCCGTCCTCGCCAACTGGTACGGCGGACAGGAACAGGGCAGTGCCCTGGCCGCGATGCTCTTCGGCGACGCCGAGCCGGGCGGCCGGCTGCCCGAGACCTTCCCGGCATCCGAGCAGCAGGGCCCGGCGAAGACGACCGCGCAGTACCCGGGCGACGGGACGCAGGTCTACTACGACGAGGGGCTCGCGGTGGGCTACCGCTGGTATCAGAGCTCCGGCGAGCAGCCGCTGTTCCCCTTCGGCCACGGCCTCTCGTACACCACGTTCCGGCTGTCGGACCTGCGCCTCGGCCGGTACGGGGACGGCTACCGCGCCACGGTCCGGATCCGCAACACCGGTCACCGCACCGGCAGCGAGGTGGTCCAGCTGTATCTGACGGCGCCCGCGGCGGCCGGTGAACCGGCCCGGCAGCTCAAGGCGTTCCAGAAGGTCACCCTGGAGCCGGGCGAGCGCAGGACGGTCCATCTCGACCTGGACCGTGAGGCGTTCGCGGTGTGGCTGACGGCCGGGACCGGGTGGACGGTGGTGCCGGGGACCTACACGGTGTCGGTCGGCCGGTCGTCGGCGGACCTGCCGCTGGAGAGGAAGGTCCGGGTCGGCTGAGGCCCCCTCCGGCGCGCACGCCCTTGCCCATACTCTGGTGCCCGCCGGACCCTGCTGGGGCCCGGCGGACAGCAGAACGGCGAGCGACGGAACGGGGCGTGCGGTGACGACGGGGGACGTGAACGGCGGGGAGCTGGTCGGCAGGGTGCTCGGGGGGCGGTACCGGGTCACCGCGCCGATCGGGCGCGGTGGCATGGGGGTGGTCGCACGGGCGGTGGACCAGCTGCTCAGCCGGGAGGTCGCGGTCAAGATCCTGCGCGCCTACACCGACGCGTCCGGGGCCGAACTGGCCGATCTGCGGGCCCGGATGCACCGGGAGGCGCAGGCCGCGGCCCGCATCCGGCACCCCGGAGTGGTCACCGTGCACGACGTGACCGAGGAGCAGGGGCTGCCGGTCATCGTGATGGAGCTGGTCGACGGGCCCTCGCTGGACGACGTACTGACGGAGCGCGGCACCCTCGCACCGCGGGAGGCCGCGGAGATCGGTGCCCGTCTGACGGACGCGCTCGACGCGGCCCACCGGGTGGGCGTCCTGCACCGGGACGTCAAGCCGGGCAATGTCCTCCTGGAGCGCGGCGGCCGGGTGGTGCTCACCGACTTCGGCATCGCCAGCATGGAGACGGCGGGCGACGGCGCCCTGGACAAGCTGACGCGCAGCGGCGAACTGGTCGGCTCCCTCGACTATCTGCCGCCGGAGCGCGCCCAGGGCATGGACCCCGGCCCGGCGTCGGACATCTGGGCGCTGGGGATGACGCTGTACGCGGCGGTGGAGGGCGCGGCGCCGTTCCGCCGTACGTCGGCGTGGTCGACGCTGGCCGCGATCGTCACGGAACCGCTGCCGGAACCGCGGCGGGCCGGGCCGCTCGCCCCGGTGCTCCGGGCGCTGATGGCGAAGGAACCGGCGGACCGGCCCACGGCGGACCAGGCCCGCCGGATACTGGAGTCGGTCGCGGCGGGCCAACCACATCCGGCCCCGCCGCCCGTGGGTTCCGGTCCGGCGCCCGGCGGTGACACTCCGGCGCCGTACCAGCAGCAGTACGAGCAGCAGGAGCAGCAGCACGCCCGGCAGCAGGACTCGTACGCACATGACCAGCCTCCGTACGGGAACGCGCAAGCGCCGTACGGGAGTTACGGTCCGGCGTCCGGTCCGGCCCCCGGCTCGGCGTCCGGCCCGCCCGACCAGCCGTTCCCACACCCGTTCCCGCAGCCGGGCCCCCGTACGGCCGAGGCGTCCCGGACCGGCGGCCACCGCACCGCGGCCGTACGCACCCGGCGCCGTGGCCGTACCGTCGCCGCCGCGGTGGCCGCCGTGGTGATCGCCGGAGGCGGTGCCACGTACGCCGTCATGACGCACCAGGGCGGCAGCGGCGGGGAGACGCGGGCGGCGGGCTCGGCGGCGCCCGGCTCGGCCGGCAGCCTGCCCAGCGCGGACGGGATGGCCAACGGCACGACGATGCCCGGCGCTTCGGCCTCCGCGCGCTCCCACGGGAAGCGGAAGCCGTCACAGACCCCCGTACGGCGGACCGGCCGGTCACCGGGGGCCGGCGGCGCGGAAAGCTCCCCTGCGGGACCCACCGCGAAGCCCGGCGGCGCGGGCGGCGGGGGAAGCGCCGGAACACCGCCGGGCACCCCGGCGCCTCCCGCCACGAAACCGTCCTCGGTGTCGAAGAGCTGCGGCGGCTGGAACCACCAGGACCCGAACCCCGGCTCGTACGCCGCCATGGCGGGCAGCTACCACCTGGAGACCGGGCCGTACCAGTCGTGCCCGGCCGTGGCGCTGGCCAAGTCGGGTGTGAAGGTCTGGTTCCACTGCTACGTCACCAACGCGTACGGCAACCGGTGGACCTACGTCCGGATCGCCGGTACGAACACATCGGGCTGGATGTCCAACGACAACTTCACCCGGCAGAGCGGCCCTTCGACGCGCTGCTGACCCGGACACCCGGACACCCGGGAGCCCGGACATCCGGACCGCCGTCCGCCCGTCTCAGGGCCGCGCGGGCGCTGCTCCCGGCTGAGCGGGCTGGAGGATGGAGAGCGGGGCGCTGGTGGGCGGGACGAGGTACTTGGCCAGATAGGCGGGCCTGCCGCCGAGCTGCGCGGTCTGCGTGATGATGAGCAGCGGATCGCCGGGACGCAGCCCGAGGAGCTTGCCGCGGGTGGCTCCGGCGACGCCGGCGGTGATCGTGCACTCGCCGGGGCCGAAGACCGGGCCGAGCATGCCGATCATGGCGCCGAGCAGGGTGCGCGGACTGTCGTGCAGCTCCTGCACCCGGTCGGCCACCACGGGGGACAGCGCGCGCAGCTCGGAACCGCACGCGATGTGCTCCTGGACGAGGGCCAGTTGCTCCCCCTCCCGGGACAGCCGGGTCTCGCAGAACCAGGCGTTACTGCCCTCTTCGAGACCAAGTCCCTGTAGTACGAAGTCGGTTGTGCGCTGGAGGTTCATCTCCAGACGCTCGGCGCGCACGGGCCGGCCGGGCGTGGCCAGCGTGTCCTCGAAGGGCTGCAGCTGTTCGAGGCCCTGGCGCGGAAGGGTCTGGCTGACGAACCGTCCGACCCCGCGACGGGTGCGGATGAGGCCGTCCTCCTCCAGGAGCATGAGCGCCTCGCGGACCACCGTACGGCTCACTCCCAGCCGGGCACCGAGGTCGGCCTCCTTGGGCAGGGCGGAGCCCAGCGGGAAGACCTGGTCCCGGATGCCGTGGGCGAGGCGTGAGTAGACCGCCACCCGTAGCGGCTGGCCGACGGAGACGGTCATGGGTTCGGCCAGAAACCCGTCAACGCTGGGGACGGTGGGGACAGCCACGGCACACCTCGCTCGCTACTGGTGGTCCGGTCCATCTAACCAGAGGACCATCGGGGCTAGACGCATGTCGGACCGAGAGGTATAACATCTCACATCAGCCAAGAGTGTGACTCACTGTAACGATGAGGTTCCTTGTGAACACAGGCAGTCCGGGCAGCAGCTCAGGAATCAGAGACCCAAAGCCGCTGGAACAGGGCGAAACGACGCTTCTGCACGGCAAGAAGGCTGCTGTCCTGGTGGCGACGCTGTTGCTGAGCGTCATCGCCTTCCAGCTGAACGCCAGCATGATCACCCCCGCGCTCCCCGAAATGGCGCGCCGCCTCCATGGCAGCGTGGACGGGATAGCCCAGGTCTCCTCGCTGTTCTTCCTGGCCGGAGCGATCACGGGCGTCGTCCTGAGCCGCGTCAGCGACTTCTGGGGGCGCCGCCGGGTCCTCATCGCGGTGCTGACCGTGACCGCCGTCGGCACAGTCCTCTGCCTGGCCGCCCCGAACCTCCCGGTCCTGCTCACCGGCCGCGTACTGCAGGGCGCCTCCAGCGCCGCCTTCCAGATCTCGTACGTCGTCCTCAACGAACGCCTCAGCAAGAAGCTCTTCGCCACCGCGCTCGGCGTGATCACCGCGATCAACGGCGGGGTCGGCGGAGTGGACGGCCTGCTGGGCGGCCGGCTCTCGGACGCCTACGGCTACCGGTCGATCTTCGCCGTCATCCTGGTGATCGGCGTCGCCGCCACGGTCTGTGTGGCGTTCGTCCTGCCCGGGGACGGGGAGCCGGAGCGGGGCCGGATGGACTGGTGGGGCGCCGCCACCCTGTCGGTCGCGCTGTACTGCGTCACGTACCTCGTCTCGCACGGCTTCGCCGACGGCTGGCACAGCGCGAGCACCCTCGGCTATCTCGCGGGCACCCTTGTCTCGGCCATCGCCTTCGGCATGGTGGAGCGCCGCAAGGCGGTCCCGCTGATCGCCCTGAAGCACCTCAAGTCCCGGCAGGTCTGGCCGGTCATCGCGACGACCGTGATCTCGCTGTCCGGGATCTTCGCGGTCATCAACTTCACGGTGGTCGTGATCAGTCAGAACCCGAAGACCGGCTTCGGTATGACGGCCACCGAGTCGTCACTCCTCTATCTGACGCCCGCCGCGCTGATCGGCCTGGCAGCCGCCCCGATGGCCGGCTGGCTCGCCGACCGCCGGGGCTGGCTCCTCACCCTCCGGTCCGGGCTCGTCCTGAGCATCGCGGCCCTGTGTGTCATCGCCGTCTATCCGCTGGAGAAGTGGACCGTCTTCGCGGCGGTCGCCTTCCTCGGCATCACGTACAACGGTCTCGTCCTGACCACCGTGAACGGCCTGGGCGTCCTGAACTCGCCCAAGGAGGCGCCCGCCGCGCTGCCCGGACTCAACAGCGCCGCCTTCGGGATCGGCGCGAGCACCGGCATCGGCATCGTCGCCCCGTACGCGGCCCGCGCCACCCACACCGGCTACAGCACCGCCCTGTGGATATCCGTGGGGATCAGCGTCCTGGCTCTGGTGGCCAGCCTCTTCATCACCCGCCGTACGGACTGACGGCCCGCACCGCGCCCTACGTACAGCCCGCACCGAATCCGCGCCGAACGCCTTCCCCTTCCCCCGCCCCTCCCGGGCACCGACGTGCCCCGACCCCAAGGAGCCTCCACCATGGCAGCCCAGCCGCTCTACTTCGACTGCGACACCGGCATCGACGACTCGATGGCGCTCGCCTACCTGCTGGCATCGCCCGAGATAGAGATAGTCGGCATCGGTACCGTCAGCGGCAACGTCGACTCCACCCAGGCGGCCCGCAACACCCTGGCGCTCACCCAGCTCGCCGGGCGCGCCACCATCCCGGTCGCCGTCGGTGCGGCAGACCCCCAGGCCGGTACGTACGCGGGCTCCGTGCCGCACATCCACGGCCACAACGGCATCGGTGACATCACGGTGCCCGACTCGGCGCAGGCGGCCGTCGCCCAGGACGCCGCCGACATGATCATCGAGCTCGCCCGCGCCCACCGGGGCACCCTGCGGCTGCTCACCACCGGCCCGCTCACCAACGTCGCCGAAGCGCTCCGCCGTGAGCCCGAACTCCCGTCGCTGGTCCAGGACATCACCATCATGGGCGGCGCGGCCCACCAGAGCGGGAATGTCTCGCCTGTCGCCGAGGCGAACATCCACAACGACCCCGAGGCCGCCGCCGAGGTCCTCGCCGCGCCCTGGGACATCACGCTCGTCCCGCTCGACGTCACCCTCGCCCACACCCTTGAGGAATCGGACCGCCAGGCCCTCCTCGACTCGGGCCGCCCGCTGCCCGTCGCCCTCGGCGAGATGATGGACCTCTACTACGGCTTCTACCTGGAGACGTTCGGCCGCCGCTGCTGCGCGGTGCACGACCCGCTGGCGGCGGCCATCGCGGTCGGCGGTGTGGTGCCCACGCTCGCGCCCGTGGTCGACGTCGTGGTGGACGCCACCCAGGGGCCGGGGCGCGGCCAGACCATCTGCGACCTGCGCGGTCAGTTCCTCAACTACCCTGCGCAGGAGGGTGCCCACTGCCGCGTCGTACTGGAGGCGGGCCCGGACTCCGCCGCCCATCTCGTCCAGCGGCTGCTGACCCTCTGAGCCCCTGAAGTCCCCGGACTCCCGGCGGAGGGACCGGAGTCCGCCGCGCGTGCTCCGGAGGAACTGCCGATGACACCGGAACGTACCGCCGACGTCCGGCCCACGATCGACCGTGGGCTGGTCAGGCGTCCGATCGACACGCAGTTCCCGCAGTGGTCGGAGTCGCCGCTGCGGCTGCTCGACCCGGCCGGTTCGGACCATGTGATCCATCGCCTGGGCGACGCACTCTCCGTCCGGTTGCCCCGGCACGCCGGGGCTGTGGGAGAGGCCCGGAAGGAATCCGTGTGGCTGCCCCTGCTCGCTCCGCACCTGCCGCCGGCCGTTCCGGTGCCGGTGGCGGTGGGGGCGCCGGACTTCGGCGGCCTCGGCGTCGGCGACCCGGCCTGCGACCTGACCATCGCGTACACGCTGACGTCACCGGCCGTCCGGGCCGCCTTCCGTACGGCACTCGGCACCGACGACGCCACGTGGACCCGTGGCCGGGGCTGGGCCCTGGCCACCGGCCTGAACGCGTACACCCACTTCGGCGCGGTCAGCCCCCGGGTCGCGGCCCGGACCACCCGTCAGATCACCCAGGCCCTCATCGGACAGAGCCGGAGCGCAGCCGTCCACTCCGGTCATCCCGGCTGCCGGTGGGAGAGCCGGACGCAGCTCAGTAGTGCCACCGGTTGGCGGAGCTCTGGTAGCCACAGGTGATCTTGCGCCCTGCCGCATCCGTGGTCGTCGCGCCCACGTCCGCGTTCCGGCAGAACTGGCCGGCGCGGTAGCAGTTGCCCGCGTTGGACCGGATGCTGCACACCTGGGTCTTGGTGGAGCCGCCGCCCGCCGACGTACTCCCACCCGAGCCGGAGCCCGTACCGCCCGATGAGGACGAACCGCCGCCGCTGGACTTACCGCCGGATGCGGCGTGCGGCGGGTGCGCGCATGACTCACCCGACTCCACGACCTTGAACGTGAGCTTTGTGGCGGTGCTGTACGAACCGGCCGACGGCGTCTGCGCGCACACCTTCCAGTTGGCGGGGTGCACCACCGTGCGCCTCAACTCGCTCGCGTCCGTGTACGAGACGGACGCGACGTGGTGCCCGTGGGCGTCCGCCACGGCCTTCTGGAGGTTCCAGTCGGTGTGGTCGCTCACGACCGCCCGGACGACCGGCTTCTTCGGGGGCGTTGTGGGCGAGGGACTGGCGGGCGTGGGCGTCGTGGGCTGGGGTGTGGGGGAAGCGGTGTGCGGGGAGGCGGATATGTTCGCCGGACTCGAAGGGGCCGCCGCCGACGTGTCGTTCTGCCCGCCGCCCGAGCAGGCGGCCACTGCCATGGAGAGGACCACCGCCCCGGCCATCAGCCGACCGGCGATCCGGAGTCTCCTTCTCGCGCTCTTCCCCTTGCGCTGAGCGCCGTTGGACCCACGCTGCTCCGGTGCATTCCTGAGAGACATGCAACCCCCCCCGTTCTCGTTCTGCTGTGCCGCCCCTGAAGGGCGGAGTAGAGGAGATCTTAAGGATGTTGTGCGCTTCTTGTGAAGCTCCCGCATTCAACAAGCGGCACCGCCCCTGCTGCGGTGGTGGCGCCGGGCTTGACAGTTCCGGGCGACTCGCAAAATACTAACAACGTTAGGAGTTCTAACGCTGTTAGGGGTTCGGGTGGGAAAGCGGGAAGAGGTACGCAGGCGGACGTTCGCCGAGATTCTGGAGGCCGCGGGCCGGATGGCCGAGGCGGAGGGCTGGCAGGCCGTGACGATCCGGCGGATCGCCACCGAGATCGGCTACAGCGCGCCGGTGATCTACCAGCACTTCCCGAGCAAAGAGGCCGTACTGCGACAGCTGTTGGAGCAGGGCAACGCCGATCTGCTGGAGCGGATGCGGACCGCGGTCGCCAGTGAACCAGCTTCACGGGGGCCGCACTTGGCGGCAGTCGCCTATCTGGAGTTCGCCAGGTCGCGACCAGGGCTCTACCAGCTGATGTCGGGTGGCGCCGGCGCGGAGGTCGACGCCTCCGCCCGCCGCGCGGCCGCTTCCGAAGTGCTCGCGTTCACACGGGAGATCATCCATGTGTGGGCGGCCGACGCAGGGGCCGAGCCGGGCGCCATCGAGGACGCCTGCGATCTGCTCTGGGGCTCACTGCACGGTCTCGCCGGTATCGGCGCGATCGAGGATGTCGGCTTCGACCGTGCCCTGCACCTGGCCGGTCAGGCGGTGTCGGCCCTGCTCGGCTACTGGTCCGGCCCGTCGCACACCCCACGAGAACGCCACCCGCCCGACACCGTCGGAGCGCCGGGTGAGTAGCCGTCAGGAGAGAGGCAGGAGAGGGAAATGATCTACCACCACAACCGTTTCGCCTTCAAGAAGAACGTCGGCGCCGAGCAGCGCGAGGAGGCCCTTGCCGCCCTGCGGAACCAGGGCGAGTCGATCGACGCGGTCGTGCGGTATGTCGTCGGCCGGGACGTCGGCGGCGAGTTCGAGTACGGCGCCGTCTTCGTCCTCAACGATCTCGACGGGTACTGGGAGTACCTGATGGCGCCCTCGCACGCCCGCACCGACCGGATCGGCCTGCCGCTGCTCGACAGCTTCGTCTCCTACGACACCACCGACAGCGACGACCCCGGCATCGCCGAGAAGATCGCCGGGCTCCACGCGCGCCGCTACGCGGGCGACCCGGACCTCACTCAACTGGTGGCCGATCTGCCCTCCTACAGCGGCAGCAGCGCCCCGGCGGGCTCCCCGCCCGGCCCGTGACGCCGGAGTTCGTACCGGGTATCCCGCACCAGCTGTCCCGTAGCCGGTGTTCCGTACCCGGTATCCCGTATCCGGTGTTCCGTATCCGGGCGGGCCGGGGCGTCGGCGTGCGGGGCAGCCCCCTCAGGGCGCTCCCGCGCCCTCTTCCCGCGGCGACGGCAGCAGCAGATCCCGCGCCGGATGTCTGTCGCCCTGCACGCTCCCCTGGACGCCGAGGTCGACCCGGGCGGCTTCGTGGAACTCGTTGATCCGCCGGAACGCGACCCGGTGGCGCTCCCGCCAGTCCTCCACCGTTCCGGTGATCTTCTCCTCGGCCTGCCAGTCGATCTCGATGGCCGCCTTGTTCAGCTGGTGCGCCGCCTCGACGACGTCATCGCCGCCGAGCAGCATGATCCGCTCGAAGGCCCGGCCGCGTGCGCGCGTGGCCTCGGCGTGCTCCGCGCACATCTCGGGTACGGGCTTCTCGCTCGGGCGCAGCCCGGACCGGTGCTCGAAGAGCTGTACGGCGAGGAAGACGGCGGCCCGCGCGCTGTCGACGTAACCCTCGTAGGCGCTGAGCTTCCGGTCGTCCCACCGGGTGAGCAGCTGATAGCGGGTCCGCGTGCGCTCCATTACATAGGTGGTGACATGGGTCGTCAGCGCCCCGAGCAGTACCGCGGCGATCGTTACCAGCTGTTCTCCGGTGCCCAACTCTCGTCCCCCGTCCGTGCAGTTGACCGGATGACCCGGCCCACGGAGGAGATCTTAGGGCGGACGCGGCGTACACGGCGGGCGTGCCGGAATCCGGCTGCCCCCGGCGTGGTGCTCTCAGTCGGTGATCGAGGCGCGGAAGCGGTAACGGTCGCCGCGGTAGATGGCCACCGTGAGTTCCAGCGGGCGGGCCTCCTGGTTGAAGGCGAGTTGGGTCGCGACGAGTACGGGAGTGGTGTCCGTGATGTCGAGCAGCTCGCTCTCCTCGGCATCGGGCTGCCGGGCTTCGACCGAGTAGTCGGCGACGTGGGGCACCTGGGGCGGGTCGGCCTGCCGCAGGGTGGCGTAGAGCGAGGCGTGCCCGAAGTCGGTGTCCGCCAGTTCCGGGCAGAGCGCGAGTGGCAGCCGGTTGTGCTCGACGACCACCACGAGCTCGTCCAGGAAGCGGAGCCTGCGCATGCTGAACAGCGGGGCGCCGGGCGCGATGCGCAGCTCCTCCGCCTCGGCGATGGTGGCCGCTCGCGCCTCGGCGGCCAGCACCCGGGTGCGTACCGCGAGGCCGTGCCGCAGGGCGTAGTCGGCGAAGCCCTGTACGGTGCGGCCCGCGCTGGGGCGGGACAGGGCGGGATGGTCGGCGGATCGGTCCTCCTGGAGGAACCAGCCCCGGGCCGGCGCGGAGGCGATCAGCCCCTCTTCGGCCAGGCGGTTGAGCGCGGAACGCAGGGTGACGCGCGAGACCTGGTAGCGCTCGGCGAGGACGCGTTCCGAGGGCAGCCGGTCCCCTGGGCGCATGTCGCCCCCCGTGGCGTCCTCACGCAGGCGCCGGGCCACGAGGGAGTAGAGGGGCAGGGTCTCACCGCGCGCGCCGACGGGACCGGGATCCGGGTAGCTGGGCATACCAGAATAATACCAGATGGCCCTTTGACCGAACCAGTCCGTACCAGTAATCTTCAGGCAGCAGGGCGAATGGCCTTGTGACCGTTGATGAAAAATGCGGACCTGCCCGGACCGTTGGGTCTGCTGGTATGAGACCAGAAAGCCGATGCTGCGGACGGAATCACCGCGGTGCGCGGCGCGCGTTCCCCGGTGCTCGTTTCCCGGTGCTGGAAGCGGCCGCGCACCGAACCCGGGAGACGGCCCGGCCCCCACGTTCCAAGGAGTACGCGTGACGACCGCCCCCGAGACCAGCGACCTTCCCGCGGCGCCCGCGGGCGCCGCCCATACGTACCGCGAGATCCGGCAACAGCCGCGCGTATGGCGTGAGATGCTCCACCACCTGCATGAGCAGGGGCCGGCGCTCGACGCCTTCCTGGCGCCCCTGCTCGCGGAACCCGCCCTGCGCATCGTCCTCACCGGCGCCGGCACGTCCGCCTACGCGGGAGGGGTGGCCCGCTCCGCGCTGGCCGCGGCGACCGGCCGCACCGTCGAGGCCGTGGCCACCACCGACATCGTCGCCGACCCCGCCGGGTGTTTCGAGGAGCGGGAGCGCCCCACCCTGCTGGTGTCCTTCGCGCGTTCCGGCAACAGCCCCGAGAGCACCGCGGCGACGGAGCTGGCCGACCAGTTGCTCGACCGGTGCTCCCACCTCGTCATCACCTGCAACGCGGACGGATCCCTGGCGGCCGGACACCGGGCCCGCCCCGGCTCCCTCGTCCTCCTGACCCCCGGGGCGGCGGAGGACCAGGGCTTCGCGATGACCTCCAGCCTGACCTGCATGCTGCTGGGGGTGCTGGGCGCGCTGGCGGGCCGGCACATCCGCGGACTCGACACCGCCCCGGACGCGGCGGCAGCCGTGCTGTCCGACGCGTGGGAGCGCCGGGTCACCGACCTCACCGGGCGCGGCCTGGAGCGCTTCGTCTACCTGGGCAGCGGCCCGCTGAAGGCACTCGCCGGTGAATCCGCCCTCAAGCTCCTCGAACTGACCGGGGGATCGGTCAGCGCACTGGCCGACTCGTCCCTCGGCTTCCGCCACGGCCCCAAGGCGTTCCTCACCCCGCGCACCGGAGTGGTCGTCTACATCTCCAACGACCCCCACACCCGGCTCTACGACCTGGACATCTTCCGGGAACTGAGCGCGGCCCTCCCCGCAGGACAGGCCGTCGCGATCGCGGGCCGCCCCGAGGGGCTCCCGCCCGGGAGCACCTGGCTGGTGCCGGGAGCGGCGGACGCCGCCGACGCCGCCCTCGCGCTGCCCGCCGTGGTCTGTGCCCAGCTGATCGCGCTGCACGCCTCGCTGGCACACGGGGTGACACCCGACAACCCGTTCCCGGACGGCGAGGTCAACCGGGTCGTGCAGGGCGTCACCATCCATCCCCTGCCCCGGCGATAGGACCTCGCACCGAACGCTCCACCGGAAGGGAGATGGCCCGTGTACCTGGGAGTCGACGGAGGGGGCACGAAGACCGCCTTCTGCCTCCTCGATCCGGCCGGGACCGTACGGGGGCAGGCCGGCGGCCCGCCCCTGTCGCCCGCGCTCGGACCGGGAGGGACGCGGACGGCCGCGCGCGTGCTGCGTGAGGGCGTCGCCGAGGTCTGCCGCCAGGCCGGTACGGACACCGCGCGACTGCGGTACGCCTTCCTGGGACTGCCCGGACACGGGGAGTCCGCCGCGCTCACCGCCGCCCTCGACGCGCTCCCGGCCCAGGTGCTGGGGAGCGTCCGCCACGCTGTGGGAAACGACATGGTGTGCGGCTGGGCCGGATCGCTCGGGCTCGCGGACGGCATCAACGTGATCAGCGGGACCGGCTCCATGGCGTACGGCGAACTGCGCGGGGGGCGGGCCCGGACCGGCGGCTGGGGCGAGCTGTTCGGGGACGAGGGCTCGGGTCACTGGCTCGCGGTACGGGGGCTCAATCTCTTCACGCGGATGAGCGACGGCCGGATGCCCCCCGGCCCGCTGCACGGGCTGCTCCGCCGGCGCCTCACGCTCGACGACGACCTGGATCTGGTGGGCACCGTGCTGATGGCCGGCTGGGACCGGACAGCGGTCGCCTCGCTGAGCCGCTGCGTCACCGAGGCGGCCGGTGCGGGGGACACGGCCTGCACGGCGCTGCTCGCCGAAGCGGGCGGTGAGCTGGCCGCGCTCGCCAGGGCGGCGCGCGGGGCGCTCGGGGCGGATCCCGGGGAGCGGGTGCCGGTCTCCTGGTCGGGCGGGGTCCTCGCCGTTCCGCAGGTGCGCGAGGCGTTCACCGCCGCACTCGACGCCTCGCCCGAGCCGTTCGCACCGCGGCCACCTCGTACCACCCCGGTGATCGGCGCCGCGCTGATGGCGGCCCGTCTCGCGGCCGAGCCGCTGAGCGCGGAGACCGTGAACAGGCTCCCCGCACCGGCGGACCCGGGCGGGGACAGCCCCGGCTCGCCTTGAGACCACGCGCCGACCGCCTCACCGCCTCACCGCCCCACTGCCTCACTGCCTCACTGTGCCACCGCGCCGGTTCGCGCTCCGTCCGTCGCTCCCGTACGGAATGGACCGCGGAGCGCACCAGAAAGGAAGCCCCCATGTCCGACCGCATCAGCGACATGCGTTCCCTCGTCCTCATCGGTGCGGGCAGCGCCGTCTTCACCCGCGGCCTGCTCGCCGACCTCATCACCGCCGACGACCTCGGCCGCTGGGAGATCCGGCTGGTCGACGTGGATCCCGAGGCCCTGTCCGTGGCCACCCGTCTCGCGGAGCGGATGGTGGAGGCCCGTGGCGCGGAGGCGCGCATCAGCGTGCGCGCCTCCACCGACCGGCGGGCCGAACTCCCCGGCGCCGACTACGTCGTCACCTGTGTCGGTGTGGGCGGCCGTCCCGCCTGGCAGACGGACCACGAGATCTGCCAGCGGCACGGTGTCTTCCAGCCGGTCGGTGACTCCGTCATGCCGGGCGGGATCTCCCGGCTGCTGCGCACCACACCGGTGATGGTCGACATCGCGCGCGATGTCGTGGACCTCGCCCCGCAGGCGTACTTCTTCAACTACAGCAACCCGATGACGGCCAATGTGCAGGCCATGACGGACTACGCGGGGGCCGAGGTCGCCGGGCTCTGCCACGGCATGCACCACGTCCAGCGCGAACTGGCCGCCTTCGCCGGTCTGCCCTTCGACGAGACCTCGACGCTGTACGCCGGGATCAACCACCTCACCTTCATCTACGACTTCCGCCACCAGGGCCGGGACGCCTGGCCCGGGGTCCGCGCCCGGATGGAGCGGGAGCTGGCGGAGCCTCCGCAGCCGGGTGACATCGGCGCGATCTGGGAGAACGGCAAGGCGTGGCACAACCCCTTCTCCTGGGAGATCTTCCGCACCTACGGGGCCTACCCGGCGGCCAACGACCGGCACGTCCTGGAGTTCTTCCCCGAGCGCTGGGCGGGGGGCGACTACTACGGCAAGAAGCTGGGGGTCGACGCCTTCTCCGTACCGGAGATCCTTCAGTGGGGCGAGGAGCGCTACCAGTCGATGCGGGCGCAGGCGGAGGGCGGCACACCGCTCGACGCGTCCGCGTTCGACCGCTCCACCGGTGAGCAGGAGCAGCTTCTCGCGATCATCCGCTCGATCACCTTCGACCGCCGCGAGATGTTCTCGGTGAACGTACCCAACCGGGGCAGTGTCCCGGGTCTGCCGGACGCGGCGGCGCTGGAGATCCCCGCCGTGGCCACCGCACGGGGGCTGCGTCCCGTGCGGGTACCGGATCTGTCCGCGCCCCTGACGGCGATCCTCGCCCGGCGGCTGACACCCGTCGGTCTCGCGGTGGAGGCCGCGATGACGGGCGATCGGGACCTCGTGGTCGAGGCGGTCATCGCGGACGGCGCCGTCACCGACCGCGATGCGGCGGCCGCGCTCACCCATGAGCTGCTGGAGGCGCAGAGCCGCTTCCTGCCCCGCTTCTTCTGACCGTACCGGCCCTGCGAACAGCTAGGAGACACAGTGAAGATCGCCCGCGTACGCCATGAGGGACGGGTCCTGGCCGCCCGTGTGGACGACGGGACGGTGTACCCCGTCGTGCCGGAGGAGGCCCGGCACATGGCCGACGCCGTACGGGACCTGATTGCGGACGGCACGGCACGGGAGCGGCTCGGCGCCGATGTGCCGGGCGTACCCCTCGCGGAGGTCGAGCTGCTGAGCCCGCTCGCCGCTCCGCAGAAGATCGTCTGCATCGGTCTGAACTACGCCGACCACATCCGCGAGACCGGCCTGAGGACGCCGGAGGTGCCGCTCGCCTTCGTCAAGACCGCCCACACCCTGACCGGACCCACCGCGCCGCTCCATGTGGCGCGCGGGACGACGGAGCAGCTGGACTGGGAGGCCGAACTCGCCGTCGTGATCGGGCGTACGGCCCGGAACGTCACGGCCGGGGAGGCGGCCGACCACGTCTTCGGCTACACGGTGGCCAACGACGTGTCCGCGAGGGACGCGCAGTTCTCGGACGGACAGTGGTTCCGGGGCAAGAACTTCGACGGGTTCTGCCCGCTCGGCCCGTGGATCGTCACGGCCGACGAGGTGCCGGACCCGCACGCTCTGGCGATCGGCGCGCGTGTCAACGGGGAGACCGTGCAGGACAGTTCGACGAAGGAGATGATCTTCGGGGTGGGCGAGACCCTCGCCTATCTGTCCCGGTACATGACGCTGTACCCGGGCGACGTGATCGCCACGGGGACGCCGCACGGTGTCGGTATGGGCCGCGATCCGCAGCTCTGGCTGCACGACGGGGACGTCGTGGAGACCGAGGTGGAGGGTATCGGCCTCCTGCGCAACCAGGTCCGGCTCACCGGCTGACCACACCGCCCGCACTGCCCCTTCCCCGGGGCCTCCTGCCCGCCCCTCCCTGGGCCCTCCTGCCCGCCCCTCCTGCCTGCCCCGCCCCTCTCTCCGGCCTCCCCCGTCCCCCTCCGGGGGAGTCCCGTACTTCTGAAGGAGCCGCCATGAACATCGCCGACGATCCCGACCGCGCACCAGCACGCTCCCACCTCTACGCCATGGGGCTGAGCGACGAGGACATGAGGCGGCCCACCGTGGGCATCGCCTCGACGTGGACGGGCACGATGCCCTGCAACCTGACCCACCGGGACCTGGCACGGCATGTCGCCGCCGGGGTGCGCCGCGCGGGCGGGACGCCCATGGAGTTCAACACCGTCGCCGTCTCCGACAACCTGACGATGGGAACACCGGGCATGCGGGCCTCCCTGGTGAGCCGTGAGGTCATCGCCGACTCCATCGAACTCATGGGAAGAGCCCACCAGTTCGATGCCCTGGTGTGCATCGTCGGCTGCGACAAGACGGTGCCGGCCGCCATGATGGCGATGGCGCGCCTCGACATCCCCTCCGTGCTCCTCTACAGCGGCAGCATGATGCCCGGCAGCTGGCGCGGGCGCGAGGTGACGATCCAGGACATGTGGGAGGCGCTCGGAGAACGCGCGGTCGGCACGGTGAGCCAGGAGGACGTGGACGACCTCGCCCGGCACGCCTGCCCCGGGGCGGGCACCTGTGCGGCCCAGTACACGGCCAACACGATGGGCACGGTCGCGGACTTCCTGGGCCTCGCCCCCTTCGGCGTCGGGGACATCCCCGCCACGGCGGAGGAGAAGCTCCCCGCCGCCGAGCGGGTGGGCGAGATCGCCCTCGCTGTCCTCGCCCGCGACCTGCGGCCCTCCGCGATCCTGACGGCGGACGCCCTGCACAACGCGATCGTCTCGGTCGCGGCGATGGGCGGCTCGACCAACGCCGTACTGCATCTGCTGGCCATCGCCCGCGAGGCCGGCCTCGACCTGGCCATCGACGACATCGGGGCGCTCTGCCGTGAAGTGCCGATCATCACGGCCCTGAAGCCCGCGGGCCCGTACACCGCGGCCGATCTGTGGCGGGCCGGGGGAACGTCCCTGGTGGCGGCGCGGCTGCGGGAAGCGGGGCTCCTGCGCGACACGGTCTCGCTGGTGGACGGGCGTTCCCTCGCGGACGTGGCGGCCACAGCCACCGCCACCGAGGGCCAGGAGGTGGTGACCGACATCGCGCACCCGGTCAAGCCCGCGGGCGCGCTGGCGATCCTGCGTGGTTCGTTCGCGCCGGACGGCTGTGTCCTCAAGCTGGGGGGCCGCCCTGACTTCGTACGCCAGGGGCCGGCCCGCGTCTTCGACTCGGAGGAGGAATGCTTCGCGGCCATCCAGGACGGTGCGATCGCGGAGGGCGACGTGGTGATCGTCCGGTACGAGGGCCCGGCCGGAGGCCCCGGTATGCGCGAGATGCTCTCGATCACCGGGGCGCTGGTCGGGCAGGGGCTCGGTGAGTCGGTCACGCTCGTCACCGACGGGAGGTTCAGCGGTGTGTCGCACGGTCTCGTGATCGGACACGTCGCCCCGGAGGCGTGGCACGGGGGACCCATCGCGCTCGTGGAGGACGGTGACACCGTCACCGTGGACACCGCACGCAACGCGCTCGACCTCGATGTGGCGCCCGACCGGCTCGCCCAGCGGCGGTCCGCCTGGAGCAGGCCCGACCGCGACGTGGAGCGCGGCGTCTTCAGCAAGTACGTCGCGGTGGTCGGTTCGGCGTCGGACGGCGCGGTCACCGTGTGAGGCCGTGGACCCATGGGTGAGGCCCCCGCCGTCGGCGGGGGCCTCACGTCGTACCGGGTCCGGTTCCTACTGCTCGCGCAGTCCCCAGGGCGCGCCGTACGCCTCCAGCAGGTCCAGGAAGGGTTCGGGCGGCAGGGCCTCGGGGCCGAGGACGCCGCTTCCCTTCCACCGCCCGTCCGCCAGCAGTTCCAGCGCGACCACGGGGTTGAGCGCGGTCTGCCAGACGACGGCCTGGGAGCCGTACTCCCGCATCGACCACTCGTTGTCGACCACGTGGTAGAGGTACACCTCGTGCGGGGCGCCGTCCCGGACACCCTTCACCCAGGTCCCCGCGCAGGTCTTGCCGCGCATCCGGTCGCCGAGCTCCGCCGGGTCCGGGAGGCAGGCGGCGACGACGTCCCGGGGGGATACCTCCACGTCTCCCACGCGTACCTTCCCGGTGCTGTCCAGGCCGAGCTTGTGCAGCGTGCGCAGGACGTCGATGAACTCCTGGCCGAGGCCGTACTTGAAGGTGACCCGGGGAGCGTCCACCCAGCGGGGGATCAGCAGGACCTCCTCGTGCTCCACGTTGACGCACTCGATCGGGCCGATGCCCTCGGGGAAGTCGAAGACCTCGGGCTCCGAGAACGGCTCGGTGGTGAACCAGCCCCGTTCCTTCTCCCAGACGACAGGAGGATTCAGGCACTCCTCGATGGTCGTCCAGATGGAGAACGACGGTGCGAAGTCGTATCCGTCGACGGTGAGGTCGGCACCGTCCCGTACGCCGATCTCCTCGATGGTGTCGAAGAGGTGATCGGCGGCGTACCGGGCGAAGACGTCGGAGAGACCCGGTTCGACGCCCATCCCCACGAGGGCGAGGCGGCCGGCCGCCTCCCACTCCCCGGCCATGGCGAACTGCTCGTCGCCGAGCATGACCCCGGTGCGGGCGTACGGCTGTTCCGGGTGCGGGCGGGACAGGGACATCGCCATGTCCAGGTAGTGCGCCCCGGCCGCGAGCGCCGCACGGAAGAGCGGCATGACGAAGCGGGGGTCCGTGGCGTTGAGCAGCACGTCGCAGCGGTGCTCGCGGAGCAGCGCGACGACGGCGGCCTCGTCGGACGCGTCGGTCCGCGCGGCGACGAAGCGGGCGTCACCGGTCGCCTCGCTCGCCCGGACCGCGCGGTCGAGTACGTAGTCGGCGACCACGCAGTGCTCGAAGAAGGAACGGCGGGCGGCGATACGGGCGGCGGCGGTGCCCACGCCTCCGGCGCCGACGATGAGTATGCGCATGGTGATCCTGGGCTCTTTCTGAAAGAGGAGGGGAGGGGGTCGGGGCCTGCCGGGGGCGGGCCGGGAGTTGAGGAGGTGCGGAGTTCAGGAGGTGCGGTGCACCGGCTTCTCACCGTCGCCGGTGACGCGGGTGAGCCGGCTGACGAGGGGAGCGGCAGCGACCGGCCCGTCCTCCCCGTGGTCCCGCAGGTGCCAGAGCCGGCCGCCCCGGCGCACCACGAGGTCCGTCCGGCCCGGGGCATGGGCGAGCGGGGTGGCGGCGATGGCGGTGACCTCGCCCGTTCCCGGCAGTACGAGACGCCGGTCCGTCGTGGGACGTCCCGGGTGCACGACGTCGACCACCGCTGCGTCCCGCCTCCACAGGTAGAGCCGCGGGACGCCCCCGGGCGCCACCGCGGTGCCCACCTCGCTCGCCGGGAGGGGATGGGCCCCGCCGGCCGGCCCGGCGTAGCGCCCGCCGTCCGGGCCCAGCAGAGCGACACCGGGCCGCGCGCCGCCCGGGAGTGGGACGAGCAGCACGGCCGACCACTGGCTCTCCGGGAGCTGTAGGGCGGTGAGCGGCGCTTCGGACCAGGCGAGGCGCGGGTAGGCGGTGGTGTCGGCGTGAAGCAGACGGGCGCCGCCACCCTCGCCGACGGCCCCTGTCCACGGGGTGCCGTCGGGGGTCTCCGCGGCCGTCACCGACCTGGCGGGGCCGACCGGGGGCGGCTCCTCGTCCGTGAACGCCGCCTCGGGGCTCCACCGGAGACGGCAGGGCGTACTCCCCGAGCGGGCGAGCACCTCCAGGTGGTGCGAACCGTGACGGCTCTGCACCACCTCGACGCTGTCGTAACGGCGCCCGGCGCCGAAGCGCAGGGCGCCGCTCCATTCGCCGGGAGGCGGGCCACCGGGCTCGGGCTCGGTGCCCTGCGGGTCGCTGTTGAACCACAGGACCCAGAGCCCGTCGGCTTCGTCGCAGAGGAGGAGTTCGAGATTGCCGCGTACCCCGTAACGCCCCTGCGCCAGCGCGATACCGCCGCGGCTCGCGGGCGGAGGCGCGGTGCGCAGGGCGGGGGACGGGACAGCAGCCATGGGGATACCTCGCAGCGGCC
This sequence comes from Streptomyces sp. NPDC054757, assembly GCF_053612185.1. NCBI lineage: Bacteria > Bacillati > Actinomycetota > Actinomycetes > Kitasatosporales > Streptomycetaceae > Streptomyces > Streptomyces sp. NPDC054757. Next base: position 224,345 of record NZ_JBSHBW010000005.1, on the reverse strand, counting down.
GATGAAGGGATGGCGCGTTTCAGGGCCGGCAACCGGCAGCGCCTCGGCGAAACCCTAGGCACTCCAGGAACGCGCGTCAATGAGCATGAATGAGCAAATACGCACGATGAGGTGACGCGTGAGCCCTCGCTTGCGCAAGGTGGGGGTTGCGAGTGGAGTGCGAACGGCGGCCCCGGTGACCGGGGCGGAGAGGAGTGCGGGGCCATGAGTCCACGGAGATCCCCGGAACACGGTCCGCGTACCGCGGACTCGGGGCACGTCCTCGTCGTCGGAGCGACGCGGGTCCTGCGGCCGGCCGTGCTGGCGCTGGCGGAGCGCGGTACGCACGTCACGGCCGTCGCGCGCTCCGCGACAGCGCTCGATTCCCTGGTCCGCGCGTGCGCGGGGGAAGTGCCGGGGGACGTGACGCCATTGGCGGCGGACGCCACGGGGCCCGGGTTCCCGGGCAGACTGCGCGACGCCGCGCGGCCCGCGTCCCCCGGAGAACCGCGGGACGCCACGCAGCCCGGCTTCTCCGGAGAACCACCGGACGCCGAAGCCCTTCCGGCGCTGACCGGGGCGCTGGTCTACTCCCCGGCGCTGCCGCCCGGGGCGGCGGCCTCCTGCCTGCGGGGGCTGCTCGGGGGGCCGTGCGTGCTGCTCCTGCCCAGCCGTTGGGCCGACCCCGCGGAGGCGGCCGTCTGGGGCCACGGTGGCGCTGCCGGACAGGGGAGCTGGACGCCCGCCCTTCTGCCGCCGGAGGCCCGCCCGGCCGAGTGGGTACGCCCGCTGGTGCTCGGGTGGCGGGCGGAAGAGGGCGGTACGCGCTGGCACACCCCGGAGGAGATCTCCGCCGCCGCACTGGAGCTTCTCGACGCTCCCGCTCCCGCGGCCGCCGTACTCGGCCGGGTGCGCCCTTGGGCGGGGCGTCCGGGCTGAGTACGGCGCCTGCTGTCACCCGGTCCGTACGCCGAGTGCGGCGTTCCGGTCGCCCGGTCCGCACTCCGGCTTCCGGCAGCCGTACGTACCGCAAGTAAGCTGACGGTTCGCGGTGGACGAGGATGCCTGCCGGCCATGTCGCGGACGGTGGGGCAACGCCTCTCACCGGGCCATCGACCGAGGGGAGAAGAGGCCGGGGATGCTGGGCGCCGAGCGAAGGAAGAGGCTGCTCCACGAAGTGCGGACGGAAGGCGTCGCGCACGTGGCCACGCTCGCCGAGCGCCTGGGGGTCAGCCCGTCGACCATCCGCAGGGATCTGTCCGCCCTGGAGGCCCAGGGGCTGCTGAACCGCACACACGGCGGGGCGATGGCGGAGTCCACCGCCACCGAGGAGCCGGACCGCCCGCAGCGCAGCGGATTCGCCCCCTGGGAGAAGCGCAAACTGGCGAGCGCCGCCATCCGGAACGTCCTGCCCGGCTCCACCGTCCTCATCACCGGCGGCACCACCACCGCGGCGATGGTCCCGCTGCTCGCGGGCGTCGAACGGCTGACCGTGGTCACCAACTCCCTGCATCTGGCCGGTGAACTGGCCCAGCACGAGGAGATCAGCACGGTGGTGCTCGGCGGTTATCTGCGCCACCGCGAGATGTCCCTGCTCGGTCATCTCACCCGGCAGGCGCTGGAGGAACTCCACATCGACGAGGCGTTCGTCGGTGCCTACGGGATCACCGGCACCGGGATCAGCGGGGCTCATGTCGACGAGGCGGAGACTGACCGCTGGCTGCTGTCCCGGGTGCAGCGGATCACGGCTCTGGTGGACGGGTCGAAGTTCGGCCGGAGCGGACCGGTACGGGTGGCACCGGCCGGCCGGCTCTTCCGGGTGATCACCGACGAGTCGGCCCCGGAGAACGACGTACAGGACCTGCGTGCCGCCGGGGTCGATGTCGTGCGGGCCTGACCCCGGAGCCCGGAGCCCGGAGCCCGGAGCCCGGCGGCCCGCCCGTCACGGCGTGGAAGGCCCGCGCCGTCCGCCCGTCACGGCGTGGAAGGGCCCACCAGGTCCGCCCCCTCGTCCCGCGGCCGCCGGTCCGGCGGAGCGGCGGCCGACCAGCTGACCCACACCTCGTCACGGGGGACCGCCCAGCCCTCGGCCAGTGAGTCCGCGGCCGCCTCCAGCGCGCTCCGTGTGAGGGTTTCCCCCCGGTCGGAGCCGTGCAGCACCGCGAGCGGCCACGCGGCGATCCGGTCCGCCCCGGTCGTGGTGACCACGGCGTCGCACAACATCGCCACGACCCCCGACGGCGGCAGGCGGAGGGCGGTGGCCACGGCCTCGCTCAGCGACCTCAACCGCTCGACGTCCCGCGCGTGTTCGGCTGCGCGGGGCGCGGTCACCTGTATCACCGGCATGGGTGGTCCTCCTGCGGACGACGACGAGGGGGCGCGGTCGCCGACCCGGTGACCGTGTTGTCGCAGGTGGAGGCGATCGTCCGGTTGAGGCTAAGCGGGCCTCCTGGGAGCGTCAAGGAAAAATGAGCAATAAAAATCAGACCCTGATTGATATTGACTGACCTTGGTTGCGCGGACTACAAAATCAGGCAGCGGAACCGTGTGTCGCCGAGGCTCTCCCCGACCGCGCCGCGCTCTCCACGCAGAGGCCCCGCCTCTCCCCGACCCTCCAAGGATGTGCGCATGGCTGTCGCCAGAAGAGCGGTGCTCGGCGTCGCCGCAGCCGGAGCCGGCGCGGTCGGCTTCGCCCGGCGCTCCGGTTTCACGCCCTCCAGCACGGGGGCGGGGGGACCCGACACCCTCACCTTCTCGCTCTGGGGGAGCGATGCGGAGACGGCGGCCTTCCGGGCGCTGGGCCGGGCCTTCGAGCGCCTCCACCACGGCGTCCGGGTGCAGATTCGCCTGGAGTCCTACGAGCAGATGTACACGAACATGGACGCACTGCTCGCCGGCGGCCGGGCCCCCGACCTGTTCCGGTGCGACTACGCCAACCTCGGTATGTACAGCGCGAGCGGACAACTCCTCGATCTCAGCCCCTACTTCGGCGCCCGGGACCGCGAGGCGTTCCTGCCCGCGCTGTGGGAAGCCGTGTGCCACGACGGCAGGCCCTACGCCGTCCCGCACCACACGGACACCACGGCCGTCCTCTACCGCAAGGACATGTTCCGTACGGCGGGCATCACTTCCGTCCCCGCGACGCCCGGCGAAGCCTGGTCCTGGGACGAGTTCACCGAGATATGCGCACGACTGCGCAAGAAGGTGCACGGGGTCTACCCCTTCGTCTACGGCTGGCAGCAGACCGGCGCCTTCCGCTGGCTGACCTGGCTGTGGGAAGCGGGAGGCCGCCTCCTCGACGACGACCTCTCGGCACCGGCCATCGAGTCCGCGGCCGGACTGCGCGCCCTGCGCTACACACAGGACTTCTTCCGGGAGGGCTTCGTCCCGCCCAACAGCTCGGTGAAGAGCGCCGCCTACCCCGACTCCCTCTTCACCGCGGGCACCGTGGCGATGAGCTTCGCCGGTGACTTCCTGCTGCCGACCATCGACCCGGCGCTCAAGAAGGAGCTGTACGGAGTCACCTTCCAACCGCACGGACGGCAGGCCGCCACCGACCTCGGTGGCAATGCGGTGGCCGCCACACGTCACACCGACAACCCCGAACTCGCTGCGGAATTCCTCAAGTTCCTGGTGGAGGAGGAGAACATGGCGCGCTTCTGCGAACAGGGCGTCATGCTTCCCAGCCGCCGCTCGCTGCTCAACCGCCGTCTCGACTACGCCGTACGGCCCGACCTGATGTCGGTCTACGCCGAGCAGGCCAAGGTGCTCACGCCGGGCATGACCGCGCAGATGGCCGTGCCCACGTTCGGCCGTATCAACACCGCGCTCCAGGACGAACTGGAAGCCGCCTTCGTCAACAGGCAGCCCGCCGACGTCACGCTCCACCACATCGCCGCATCCACCCGTACCGCGCTGGCCTCCGTCTAAGGCCCCCGTCCCGCACTCTGGAGCCGCCATGGCCACCACCGCCTCGCCGCCGCGCGCCGCACGCCCGACGGCCCCCGTGAGCGGACCCCCTTCCTCGCGTGCGAGGCGGGCTGCACGGTTCCGGGAGACACTCGCCGCCTACTGCACCCTCGGGCCGAACCTCGTCCTGGTCACGGTCTTCCTGCTGGTGCCCCTCGTCATGGCGCTGGTGCTGAGCTTCCAGTACAGCACCGGCCTGGCCGCGCCCACCTGGGCGGGGCTCGCCAACTACCGTCAGCTGGCGGGCGATCCCGTCTTCTGGCGGACCGTGCTCAACACCGGAGTCTTCTGTGTGGCCACCGTCCCGGTGGAGATGGCGATCGGGCTCGCCGTCGCGCTGCTCTTCAACAAGGTGATGCCGGCCCGTCCGCTCTGGCGCACCCTCGTCTACCTGCCCATGGTCATCTCCGGTGTGGCCACCGCGCTCATCGGCACCCTGATGTTCGACCAGAACATCGGGCTGCTCGACAAACTGCTCGCCTCCCTGGGGCTGCCGGCCGTCCCCTGGCAGACCAGCGGAACCGCCGCGATGGCCTCGGTGGTGCTGATCACCCTGTGGATGCGGGCCGGCTTCAACATGGTGATCTACCTCGCCGGACTCCAGGGCATCTCCCCCGAGATGTACGAGGCCGCCGAAGTGGAGGGCGCGGGCTTCTGGCAGCGGCTGCGCCACATCACCGTGCCCCTGCTCGGCCCCTCGACCTTCTTCCTGCTGATCATGAACGTCATCTACTCGTTCCAGGTGTTCGACACCGTCTATGTGATGACGCTCGGCGGCCCCGGCCACTCCACCGACGTGATGATCACGTACGCCTACCGGAACGGGTTCCAGGGCCGGCAGCAGGGGTACGCCGCGGCCATCGGCATCGTGCTGTACGTCATCGTCATGATCTTCACCGCTCTCCAGTGGCGCTTCAGCCGCAACAGGGACACGGTCGGCTGACCCCTCCGTCCCGTACCGCGCCGTTCCCCCGTCGCCACACCACGAAGGACGCCGATGTCCGTCACCCCGCCCCAGCAACTGCGCAGCACTCCCGTACGAGGACGCGACCGCACGCGCCCCCTGCGTGCGGCGGCCGCGGCCGTCATCGGTCTGGCCATGGCCCTTCCCCTGTTCTGGATGGTGCTGGTGGCCTTCTCACCGCTGGCGGACCTCCACTCGGCGCACCTGCGCTGGTGGCCGAGCGCCCCGACCCTCGACAACTTCCGGCGTGTCTTCCGGCTGCCCGTGTGGACCTGGACGATGAACTCGACCGTCATCACCTGCCTGGTCGTGTTCATCACGGTCTCCTGCAACCTGCTGGCCGGATACGCCTTCGCCAAGTTGCGCTTCCGCGGCCGCAACCCGCTCTTCCTGCTGATGCTGAGCACCATGACCGTACCGGTGCAGGTACTGATGGTGCCGCAGTTCAAACTGGTCAGTGCCATGGGGCTGTTCGGCAGCTTCTGGGCGGTCATCATCCCCGCGTCCTCGACGGCCTTCGGGGTCTTCCTGGCCCGCCAGTTCATGCTCGGCATCCCCGACGAGGTCATCGAGGCGGCGCGGATGGACGGCGCGGGCCAGCTCCAGACCTTCTTCGCTGTCGTACTGCCCCTGTGCAAGCCGCTCATCGCCGTGCTGTCGCTGCTGACCTTCCTCAGCCAGTGGAACGACTTCGCCTGGCCGCTCACCGTCCTCAAGGACGAGCGGCTGTACACGCTGTCCGTGGGGATGCAGTTCGTCAACGGCCAGTACACGGCGGACTACGGCGCCATCATGGCGCTCGCCCTGCTCTCCATCCTGCCCATGGTCGTCCTCTTCCTCTGCTTCCAGAAGTACTTCGTCCAGGGCTTCGCACGATCGGGAATCAAGTGACCACTCCTGCCCCCGTCCACTACCTCAGCACCCTCTCCTTCCCCGACCGGTGGCTCGACGAACTGCGCGCGCGCCACCCCCGGCTCGTCGTCACGCAGCTGCGGGCCGCGTCGCCGGACGAGATACCCGGTGAGGTGTGGCGGCGCACCGGGATCCTGCACACCGGCAACGTCTTCCCCCACTCGGCGGCGGACGTCCCGCAGCTGCGCTGGATCCAGCTCGACACCTCGGGCGCCGACCATCTCAAGGGCTCCAGCGTCTGGGACCTGCCGGTGCCCCTGACGTCTATCGGCGGTATCTCGCCGGTGCCCATGGCCGAGTACGTCATGATGATGCTGCTCGGCCTCGCACACCGCCTGCCCCGGGCCGTCGGGGTCCAGCGCGCGGGGGAGTGGCCCTCGCTCGAAGAGCGCTGGAACACCCTCATGCCGCGCCGCCTGCGGGGGTCCACCGTCGGCATCGTGGGATACGGGCGCATCGGCAAGGAGATCGGCCGCCTCGCCGGACAGTTCGGCATGGACGTGCTCGGTCTCAAGCGCGGACGGGGCACGCGGGCCGGGGAGTTCTTCGGCAGCACCGCGGCGGACGACGCAGGCGCCGAGCTGTACACCCCGGCGGAGCTGCACGCCTTCCTCGCCCGCTGCGACTACCTCGTGGTCACCTGCCCGCTCACCGACGAGACCCGGGGAATGATCGACGCCGAGGCGTTCGGCGCTCTCAAGGAGGGCGCGATGCTCGTGAACGTCTCACGCGGCGGAATCGTCGACGAGGACGCGCTGACCACCGGGCTGCGCTCCGGCCGCGTCGCGGGCGCCGCCCTCGACGTGTTCGACGAGGAACCGCTGCCGTCCGGGCACCACTGGTGGGACGAACCGGGAGTGCTTCTGACCCCGCACGTCGCCGGTTTCGCCCCGGACTACGAGGAGCAGACGCTGGAACTCGTCAGCGACAACGTCGGACGCTTCCTCGCCGGGCGGGACCTGCTGAACCTGGTGGACCGGGCCCATGGCTACTGAGTTCCTCCTCGCCCCCCAGCGGCAGCACGCGGTACTGACCCGGCTGCGGCACCGGGGCACGGTCAACGTCCAGGAGCTGTCGGATCTGCTGCGCATCTCCCCCTCCACCGTCCGGCGGGACCTGCGCGACCTCGAAGTCCAGGGCATGCTGCGCCGGGTGCACGGCGGAGCGACCGTCCTCGACGGCTCGTCCGAACCCGAACAGCCGCAGCGGGCCGCCACCCAACTGGAGGAGAAGGGCCGGATAGCCGAGGCGGCCCTGCCGCTCATCCGCGACCACAGCACTGTGCTCATCAGCGGCGGGACGACGACCGAGACCCTGGCGGCCCGGCTGGGCGACCGCCGCGGCCTCACCGTGGTGACCAACTCCCTGCCGATCGCCCAGGCCCTCTCGGCGACCGCCACCGTGGACGTCATCGTGCTCGGCGGGGTCCTGCGCCGCCGAGAGCAGTCCCTGCTCGGCCATCTGACGGAACGGGCCCTGAGCGAACTCCAGATCGACCAGATCTTCACCAGCGCCTTCGGGCTCGACGCCGACACCGGGCTCACCGGCGCCCATGTGGACGAGGCGCAGACCGACCGCGCTCTGCTGGCCGCCGCACGCCGGATCGTCGTCCTGGCGGACGAGTCCAAGCTCGGGCGCCGCGGGCCGGTCCGGCTGGCCCCCCTGGACCAGGTGTCCACCCTGGTGACCGACGCCGGTCCCGGCCATCCGGTCTGCGCGGCGCTCGGCCGGCTGGGGAGTGACGTCATCGCCGCCTGAGACGTGCGACCGGTGCCCCGGCCCGGACCACGCCGTCCTCCCCGCCCCGGAAAGGAACCCCATGCCTCTTGTCCCCACGGCCGCCCTCGTGGAGGAGGCCGTGCGCACCGCGTCGGCCGTACTCGCCTTCAACGTCATCACCCTTGAGCACGCCGAGGCCGTGGCACGTGCCTGCGAGCGGACCTCCGCGCCGGCCGTGCTCGCCGTCAGCCACAACGCCGTCCGCTACCACCACGGCGATCCCGCCCCCTTGCTGGCCGCCTGTGCGGCGGTGGCCCGGCGGTGCGGGACGCCGCTGGCCCTGCATCTGGATCATGTCGAGGACGCGGAACTGGCCCTGCGCGCAAACGAGCTGGAGTGCGGCTCGGTGATGTTCGACGCCTCACGGCTGCCGCACACGGAGAACGTCGCGCGTACGGCGGACGTGGCCGGCCGTCTGCACACCGACGGGATATGGGTCGAGGCCGAACTGGGCGAGATCGGCGGCAAGGACGGCGTCCACTCGGCGACCGCGCGCACCGATCCGGCCGAGGCCGCGGAGTATGTGACGGCGACCGGGATCGACGCCCTCGCGGTGGCGGTCGGGAGCTCGCACGCCATGACCACCCGGACCGCCTCCCTCGACCAGGAGCTGATCGGACGGCTGCGGGACGCCGTCGGCGTACCGCTCGTGCTGCACGGCTCGTCCGGAGTGCCGGACAGCGCTCTCACCGCGGCCGTCAGCGGCGGCATGAGGAAGATCAACTTCGGTACGCATCTGAACACGGCCTTCACCGAGGCGGTCCGCGCGGATCTCGGCTCCCGGGACGGAGTGGACCCGCGCCGGTATCTGGGGGCCGGACGCGAGGCGGTGACGGACGCCGTCAGCGCGCTGCTGCGGCTGCTCGCCCCCGTGCCGGACCCCGCTTCGGCCCCTGCACCGGACGCCGTATGACCACCACGCCGCGCCCACCGCACCGGCATCCCGTCCTCGACATCCACGACGTCACAGGAGTACGACCATGACCGCATCCGACCACCCGGTCCCACCGGTTCCCGACCCCCGCACACTGCTGACCGAGCTCGGCCGGCGCGTACTGGAACGCGAGGGGATCCCCATGTTCCTCACCCTTCAGCGGCCCGGTCCCGCTCCGGCCGGCTCCGGCGAAGACCAGCGGCCGGATCCGGCCGGAGCGCACCTCGCCGGACTGCTGCGCCACTACCGGGAGGTCCTCGCGCCGGATGCCGCCGACGACGCGGAGCCCGCCCTGATCGAAGTTCTCCAGGTCATGGGCGCGGCGCACTTCACGCCCGCCGACGAGACCGCCCGGAAGGAAACATCGAAGTGACGACCGGCCCCTCCCTCCTGCCTTCCTTCTCCGCACAGGAGAAGGCCCTCCGCTCCGGCCAGTACATCCGGGTGGTGAACTACCACAACACCCCGCACGCGGACACCGGGAAGATCCGGGGCGAACTGAGGGAACTCGCCGACCACTTCGCCCCGGTCACCCTGGGCGACCTCGACCTCTTCCGGTCCACCGGCCGGTGGCACAAGGACCGGCCGGGGGTCATCCCGGTCTTCTACGAGGGGTACCGCAACAACGCGGAGGTGGCCGGCCCGCTCGCCGAAGAGATGGGCCTGACCGCCTGGTTCTTCATCTGTACCGCCTTCCTCGACGTACCGGTCGCCCAGCAGTACGCGTACGCCAACGCCCACAACATCGACCTGGTGGAGGAGGACCGCGACGGCGACCGGCTCGCCATGACGTGGGACGATGTCGCCGCCCTCAGCCGCCGCCATGTCGTGACTCCGCACACGGCGAACCACGCGGAGGCGGCCTCCCTGAACACCGACGAGGAGCTCGAACGCGAGATCTTCGCACCCAAGCGGCGCATGGACGAGGTGACCGGCCAGTCCGCGCCCGCCACGGCATTCCTCTGGGGAACGCCCTTCGGGGCGAACCCGGTCGTGGACGCGGCGCTGCGCGAGGCCGGCTACCGCTACCAGTTCGGGAACACGATGATCCAGTACCTCGGCTGAACGGGCCGGCCGCCTCCCGCCTGCGCGAAGGTCTGGGGAAGGTGCGCGAAGGTCTGTACGAGGGTCTCGCGAAGGCCGCCCTCCGACGCCTCCGGGCGACAGGGGGCGGCCTTCCTGTGTGTCACCGCGGCAGCCGCTGCACCATGGTGTTGCCGAACACGAAGCGGTAACCGGCCTCCGCCAGCGCGCGGTCGGCAGCGTTCCCTCCGGTGAAGCCGGTGCCCTCCAGCCACGCGGTGGCCGGGGCGGAGCCGCCGGTGGCCAGGTCCATCAGCCTCTTCGGCTCCGACACCTCGCGCGCGATGTCCGCCGGGGTGACAGTGGTGCGCGCGAGGGCGTGGGACGCGGTGTGCGGGGTGACCACATGGCCGCGCCGGTGCAGATCGGCGATCTCGTCCCAGCTCATGGCGGTGCGCTGTCCTCGCCGGTCCTCGTCGACCAGCTTGATCCGATGGGCGAGTGCATAGTCGTACTGCTCCTCGGCGAGGGTGTCCACGAACTCCGTGCAGACGAAGAACCAGCCGGTGACGCCCGCCTCGTCGCAGGCGGCCGCCGCGATCGCGTAGTTGTCCCGGTAACCCTCGTAGAAGACGGGCAGCAGGCCGGGCCGCTCGCCGTGCCAGGCCCCGGTCTCCGCGAAGCTCTCCAGGTCCCCGGCGCCGACCGACGCGAAGTCCTGTGCGTAGCCGCGCAGTTCCCGGACCAGCTCGTCCTTCCAGCTCGGCGGCGTGTTGTGGTAGTTGACCACGCGGAGGAAGTGTCCAGTGCGCAGGTCCGCCGCGGTACCGGCGGCGCTGACCGTGTGGTCGTCGGAGAGCGGTACCGGGGTGACGGCGTCCGTCGCCGGTGACGGCGGAGCGGGGCGCCCGACGCCCAGATGGGCGTAGGCGAGCGCCTGGAGCGAGGCGATGACGGCCGACTCCCCGGACCCGGCGCCCGGTGCGAGCCGTGTGTGGAAGTGCTCGAAGTCCGCGGCGAGTGCGGCGTCGGACGCGGAGGCCCGGTAGGCGTCACTCCGGTGGGCACCGTCCGGATCGTTGCGGGGTGAGGCGGCCGCGCGCAGGGACACCAGCATCGGGACGCCTCTGCGCCGGGCCACCAGGGACCGACTGGCTTTCAGGGCGTCTTCGGGGGACAGGGACGACAGGTGGGGCGACTGCATGGAGGTCCTCGCGGAGGCATCGGGGGTCACCTTCCACTGTCCTCGGACGCGCAATCGATGGGCAGTACCGAGCCGCCATTGCTCGGGATTGCTCATTTGGTGAGGACTCCGATCGGCCTCCGACCGGCGTGGCGGCGGGCTACCGCAGGAACAGCCCCCATGAGCTGTCCACCGACCAGGACTGCCAGCACATGGCGAACAGCCCCACGGCCGAGACCAGCATCATCATCAGGTTCTGTCCCTGCTCGGCCCAGTCGTGGATCATGAGCACCAGATAGATCAGGTTGAGCAGCAGCCCGGCCACGAGCGCGACCGGTGTCAGGAAGCCCACGATCAGACCGAGGCCGAGCGCCAGTTCCGCGTAGGCGACGATGTACGCCATGAGCCGGGGGTTCGGCTTCACTGTCCGTTCGAAGCCGCTGCGCACGAACGACCAGCGGTGTTCGGCGGCTATCCCGGCCGCCCAGGTGACACCGCCGCCGCCGAACCAGGTCTTCTTGTCCTTGTGGCGCCAGCTCTCCAGCCACCACAGCCCGAGCCCGATCCGCAGTACGGCGAACCATTCGGCTCCGCTGAGCCACATCGTCTGCATGGGGCGCTCCTGCCGGTCGCAAAGCTGATGGGTCGTCAGTTTCGGTGGAGGGGATGCGATCCCGCAAGGGGTGAGTTCGGTGTGACCGCTTGTCGGTGCCGAAGTGTGTCCGTACCCTTGAGCTGACGGGTCGTCAGATTACGTTCGGCAAACTGGCAGGTAGCTGAGGGGAAACGAATGATGAGCAGTCAGAACGGCGCCACCGAACTGCCCAGGGTGATCAGCGTGGACGATCACGTGATCGAGCCTGCGCACCTCTTCGAGACATGGCTGCCGCGCAAGTACCGGGACCTGGGGCCCAAGCCCTTCACCGCCGGGATCGGGGAACTGGCGTACGTCGGCGGCAAGTACCGGTTCACCACCGACCCGGAGGGGCAGGTCACCGACTGGTGGCGGTACGAGGGGGAGATCTTCCCGTACAAGCGGATCATCGCGGCCGTCGGCTTCTCGCGGGACGAGATGACACTCGACGGGATCACCCGTGAGCAGATGCGGCGCGGATGCTGGGATCCGGCCGAGCGGCTCAAGGACATGGACCTCAACCACGTCGAGGCGTCGCTCTGCTTCCCGACCTTCCCGCGCTTCTGCGGCCAGACCTTCGCCGAGGCCAAGGACAAGGAGGTCGGCCTGGCCTGTGTCCGCGCCTACAACGACTGGATGGTCGAGGAATGGTGCGGTGACAGCGGCGGCCGGCTGATCCCGCTCTGCCTGATCCCGCTCTGGGACATCGATCTGGCGGTGGCGGAGATCAGGCGGAACGCGGCCCGCGGGGTCAGGGCCGTGACGTTCAGCGAGATCCCCACCTATCTGGGGCTGCCGTCGATCCACTCCGGCTACTGGGACCCGTTCTTCGCCGCCTGCGAGGAGACGGGGACCGTGGTGAACATGCACATCGGTTCCTCGTCGCAGATGCCCGCCGCGTCCCCGGACGCCCCGCCCGCCGTACAGGCATCGCTCTCCTTCAACAACGCGATGGCGTCGATGATGGACTTCCTCTTCTCCGGGGTGCTGGTGAAGTTCCCCCGGCTCAAACTGGCGTACAGCGAAGGCCAGATGGGCTGGATCCCGTACGCCCTGGAGCGAGCCGACGACGTCTGGGAGGAGCACCGGGCGTGGGGCGGGGTCAAGGACCTGATCCCGGAGCCGCCCTCGACGTACTACTACCGGCAGATCTTCTGCTGCTTCTTCCGCGACAAGCACGGCGTGGAGGCCATCGAGACGGTGGGCGTGAACAACGCGACGTTCGAGACGGACTACCCGCACGTCGACTCGACCTGGCCGCACACCAAGCAGGTGGCGGCCGACCACATGGCGGGGCTCTCCGACGAGGTCGCCTACAAGCTGCTGCGGGGCAACGCCATTCGTATGCTGGACCTGCCGTTCGACCGGGACCGGGCGGCCGCCACCGGCTGACCCGGGCGTACCGCGGCGGAGCGCTGGGGGCGGCCGGCCTCATCAACACCGGTCCCCTCGGCGCCCGGTGGCCCCGCGGCGTTACGGTTCGGGGGTGGCGGCACCCCGGGGAGAGGCGAACGGATGAGGGACACGGCCAGGGACACGGCCAGGGACACGGCCAGGGACAGGGGTACGGCCGGAGACACGGCCCGGAGCCTGGCCTGGGGCTCGGCTTCGGAGGCGCTGGTCACCCTCGGCCGCCGGTATCTGCGCGACGCCCCCGGCTCCCTCGGCAAGGAGTGGCTGGCCGGCCGGTACCTCAGTCCGCGGCTGCGGGACCATCCCCGACGGCGGGTGTCCGAGGACCGGTCGGGCGCCCGGTTCGCCCTCGACACCCAAGACCTGATCCAGCGTTACCTGTATCTGTTCGGCTGCTGGGAGCCGAACATGACCCACTGGCTGACGGGCAGGCTCCGCCCCGGGGACACCTTCGTCGACGTCGGTGCCAACATCGGCTACTTCAGCGTGCTCGCCTCGCGTGCGGTCGGCGGCAGCGGCCGGGTGGTGGCCGTCGAGGCGTCACCCGTCTTCCACCGGAGGCTGCTGCAGCAGGCGCGGCTCAACGGGTGCGGCAATATCCGCGCGGTGAACACGGCCGTCGCCGACACCCGCAAGCTGCTGACCTTCGTCCTGGCCAGCTCGCACAACATGGGCGCGAACAGCATCGTCCCCTACGACGGAAGCGCCGAGTCCGTCTTCGACATCGAAGCACTCCCGCTGGCGGAGGTCCTGCGCCCGGACGAGATCACGACGGCCCGGGTGATCAAGGTCGATGTGGAGGGGGCGGAGGGCAGCGTCGTACGGGGCCTGGCTCCCGTCCTGGGCTCGCTGCGCCCCGATGCCGAGATCACCGTGGAGGTCACCCCCGACCGGATGGCGCAGCTGGGGGACTCGGTCGATGAGCTGCTGGAGACGATGCGGGGACACGGCTTCCACGTCTACCGGCTGGCCAACGACTACACCCCCGAGAGCTATGCCGCGGCCCTGCGCCGGCCCGCCCTGGCTCCCGTCCGGTGGCGCGGGCCGGTCACCGGCGAGAGCGACCTCGTCTTCTCCCGGACCGACGCCGAAGTGCTGCGGTGAGAGCGGTCCCGGCCGACGCCCCGGCCCTGCCCTGAGCGGCCCCGGCCGACGCCCCGGCCCTGCCCTGAGCGGTCCCGCGCCCCGGCCACCCGGAGCTGACCCGCGCCCCGGCCACCCGGAGCCGTCCGGTGGCGCGGGGCCACCCGGGGCCGGGGCCGACCGGGGCCACCCGGGGCCGACCGGGGAACCGGGGCCCCGTCAGGCGCCGCCCCCCGCCGGCCAGTGCCACTGGAAGAGCTCCAGCGCCCGCGCCCTGGCTTCGACGACCGCCATCCGCGTATCGCGCTCGGCCGTGTCGGTGTGGGTCGCCTGACTCGTCGCCTGCCCCGGCCACTTGCGGTACCAGAGGCCGACATCGGACGAGAACCAGCCCCGGCTGACCGCGTTCATGGCGAGCAGCAGCCCCGTGTCCTCCGAGGCCGGCAGAGCCATCCAGCAGCCCAGCGCGAGGAGCAGATCACGCCGGACGAAGAGGGTCGCCGGGTGGACCTGCGCCCGGTAGTCGTTGGCCTTCCAGTAGGCGAGCACGGCGCCGCGCTCGACCGGCCCGGGGGCGGGGTCGCCCTCGAAGCCGACGGTGGTGCCGTCGGGGAGCAGGTCGAGCACGCGTGAGGTCGCCCAGCCGATGTCCGGGTGCTCTTCGAGCGCGGCCAGATCGCGGGCCAGTGCGCCCGGCGGCAACTGGTCGTCGGCGTCGAGGACCTTGACGTACTCGCCCTCCGCATGGGCGAGTGCCATGGTCCTGGCCACACCCGGACCCCCGGCCCGGCCCTGCCGGAAGGTCACCCGCTCGTCGTCCGGTACGTACGGGCCGACATCGGGGCCGACGCCGTCCTCCTGGATCACCCAGTGCCACTCCCACCCCTCGGGCAACTCCTGTGCGCGGAGCGACTGATAGGCATCGGGCAGGAACGGAGCCGCCGGGGCGTGGACGGCGGTGACGATGATGATGCGCCGACGCACGGCACTCACCACCTTTCCAAGTGAGTGGTGAAGAACATTTCCGTACGGTCGCCGGGCAGCGTGATGTACGACATCTCCACGGCGCGGTCCGCGGTGTCGAACGACGTCTTGCGGAGATCGACGACGGCCGTTCCCGGCGGGAGGTCCAGCTCCTCCGCCTCCTCGGCGGTGGGAGGCCGGGCGGTGATCCGTTCCTCGACGCGGACGATCTCGATGCCCACCGTGGCGAGCTGGTTCCAGGTGCCCCCGGGCCAGGGCTCCTTCGACTCGTCCAGCAGATCCGGGTTCCCGGCCACCAGCTCCCGTACGAGATGGGAGGTGACCAGGTTGAAGGGCGCGCGCTCGGCCCGGTAGCGCGTCCGGTACGAGCGCTCGATCAGCTCGGTGCCCTCCGCCACCCCCATGGCCTCCGCGATGTCCGCGTCCGCCGTGGTCTCCCGGTACGCGGCGTGGAAGACGAGGTCGTCGACCGCGAGGCCGGTGTCGTGCTCCGTGGCGCCGGTCCGCAGCCGCTGCTCCATGGACTGGCGTGCCCGGTCCTTCTCCCACTGGTGGCGGGAGTTGGACCGCCGTACCGGGGTGCGGGCCCGGCGGACGAAGTTGCCGCGGCCGTGCACCTTCTCGATCAGCCCCTCGGCCTGCAGCAGACGCAGGGCGTCCCGCACCGTGGGCACACTGCGGCCGGCCTGTTCCGCGAGCCGGGTCTCCGCGGGCAGCCGGTCGCCGGGCCGCAGCCGGCCCGTGCGGATGGACTGCCTCAGCTCATCCGCGATCCGCTCGTACGCCTTCGCCACTGGTGTCCACCGTTCTCTTGACGCGACGCCCTCACCCTATGACTCCTCAAGAGGACTTGACGAGCAGGAGGAAGGGTCAGCACGGCGCGGCGAACGGGAGGGCGCGGCCTGCCGCGCGGGAGCCCCGGCCGCTCAGGGCCGCAGGGCATGAAAGCGCCCGATCGCTGGCGACGGGGGATGCACCAGCGATCGGGCTATTCCCCACAGTAACAAGGGCGGTTGTGCAGTGGGAGAACTGCTCGGCGGCGGCGGGGAGTTGTGATGGAGATCACGTGGATGGCCCCGGGTGGAACCACGCGGGCGGCCCCGGATGGAACCCCGGACCCGTCACCGACCGCACGGCGGTTCGTACGACAGCCGCGGCAGGTACTCATGCCATTTCTCCCGGGTCAGGACCCCCCGGGTGACCGAGCAGATGCGGCTGATCGCCTGGTCCGCGTCCAGATCCCAGAGCCGGACCGTGCCGGCGCCGCTCGACACTCCGAGCAGATGGCTGTGGGGGCTGAACGAAAGGAAGTTGCCCGTCTTGGCGTTCGGGCTCAGCGACTGGCCGATCGGCACGGCCTCCGACGGGACGGCGACGTTCCAGAGCCGGACCGTGTCGTCGTTGCCGCCGCTCGCCAGCGTGTGCCCGTTCCGGCTGAACGTCAGTGACACGACCGCCTCGGTGTGCCCGGTGAGCGTGGCGCCGGGCCGGGTCGCCCTTCGGGGGGCCGTGACATCCCAGAGCCGGACCGTCCCGTCGTCGCTGCCACTGGCGAGCGTGCGGCCGTCGGGGCTGTACGCCAGCGCGTTGACCGGGCCCAGATGACCCCTGAGAGGCTTGCCGAGTGGTGTGGCACGGCGTGGGTCGGACACGTTCCAGAGCCGGATCGTGCCGTCGGCGCTGCCGCTGGCCAGAGTCCGTCCGTCCGGGCTGAAGACGAAGGCGTTGACGTAGCCCCGGTGACCGGTGAGCGGCGCACCGAGCGGAACGGGGCGGGCCGGGTCCCCGACGTTCCACAGCCGTACGGTGCGGTCGTCGAGCGCGGTGGCCAGCGTGCGGCCGTCCGGGCTGTAGGCCAGCGCGTACGGGCCCGCGAACCGGGCCCGCAGGGCGATCGCCGGACCGCAGGGGACAGGCCTTCGCGGGTCGGTGACGTTCCACAGCTGCACCGCGCGGTTCCCGGAAAGCACCGCGAGGGTGCGGCCGTCCGGCGAGAAGACGAGCGAACGCGGATCCCCCCGCCCGGACGTGAACGCCCTGCCCAGCAGCGCGGGCTGCCGCGGAGAAGCCACGTTCCACAGCCGGACCTTGCCGTCGCGCGCGGCCGTGGCGAGCACCCGGCCGTCCGGGCGGAAAGTGCCGATGCTGCCCGCCATGTCCGACGTCGGGATCGACCAGAGGCGCACCTTGTTGTCGCCGCTCCCGGTGGCGAGGGTCCGTCCGTCGGGGCTGAAGCCGACCGCGTACATCTCACCGCTGCTCCCGGCCAGATCCTCGCCGACCTGCGACGGGTACGCGGGGTTGCCGACGTTCCACAGGCTCGCCGTGCTGTCGGCGCTCCCGGCGGCGAGCATGGTGCCGTCGGGGCTGAAGGCCACCGACCAGACGGGGCCCGTATGCCCGGTCAGCGGGGCGCCGAGCGCACCGGCCCGGCTCGGGTCGGCCACGTTCCAGAGCCGGACGGTGTCGTCGGAGCCGCCGCTGGCGAGCGTGCGGCCGTCGGGGCTGAAGGCCACGGAGTGCACCGTGCCGGTGTGGCCGCGCAGCACCCGGTGGACCGCGGCCGGACGGTGCGGATCGGCCGTGTTCCAGAGCCGGACCGTGCCGTCGTCGCCGCCGGCCGCCAGCGTCCGGCCGTCGGGGCTGAACGCCACCGAACGCACGGCGGCGGTGTGACCTCTCAGGGAAGCCACCGCCTTCGGCCGGGCGGGGGTCTCCACGTCCCAGAGCTTCACGGTGTGGTCCTCATTGGCCGATGCGAGGGTGCGGCCGTCGGGGCTGAAGGCGAGGAGGTACGCCGTACCGCCGTGGCCGGTCAGCGGGGTGCCGATCGGCTCCGGGTGCCGGGGGTCGGTCACGTTCCACAGCCGGATCGTGCCGTCGTCCGACGAACTGGCGAGGGTGTGGCCGTCCGGGCTGAACACGGCGCTGCTCACCCAGCTCGTATGGCCGGTGAGGGGGTCGCCGAGCGGGGCGGGCCGGGTCGGGTCGCGCACGTCCCACAGCCGGACGGTCCGGTCGTAGCTCGCCGTGGCCAGGGTCCGCCCGTCCGGACTGAACGAGGTGAGGTAGACGGCGCCGGTGTGCCCGAGCAGTGGTGTGGCCAGCGGTGCGTTGACGATCGAGACCAGCCGGTTGTCGGTGGCCTCATCGCCCGGCCGCAGATGGTGGGCCACCAGGTCGAGCTGGGCGGCCAGCGAGGGATCGGTGTACTGGACGCGGTCGGCTTCGGCGACCACCTGCTCGAACACGGCGTCGTCCCGCTGCTGCCATGCGAGCACCGCCGAACCGACGGCCAGCAACGCCAGTACGACGAGAGCCGACACCGCACCACGGCTGATCAGGACCGTACGTCTGCGCAGCCGGGCCGACGCGGCCAGGAAATCCACCGCGCTGCGGGTGAGGAAGGTGTCACCGGCCGACTTCGCCCAGCCCCGGGCCTGTTCCAGACGGGAGCCCCGGTAGAGCAGCGACGTATCGCGCTCCGCGGCCTCCCAGGCCCGGCCGTCCTCCTCCAGCTGCTGACGGAGCAGGTTGTCGTTCCGGTCCTCGTCGATCCATTCGCGCAGGCGCGGCCAGGCGTGGAGCAGCGCCTCATGGGTGATCTCGACGGTCTCCGCGTCGAGCGTCACCAGCCGGGCGTGCACCAGCGCTTCGAGCGACTCCTCCGTCCGGTCGGGGTCGGTCGATTCGTCGGCCAGCTGGCGCCGTGTCTCCCGCCGCCGGGTCGCCTGGGTGTCCTCGCCCAGCCGGACCAGCCGCAGGAGGAGCAGTCGCGCGGCCGTACGGGCCGCCGGCCCGAGACCGGACCAGGCGCGCTCCGCGGTCGCCGCGACCGCTCCCTGGATCCCGCCCGCGGCGCTGTAACCGGCGAGCGTCAGCCGCCCCGCCGTCCGCCGCTGCCAGGTGGCGAGCAGGGCGTGGGAGAGGAGCGGCAGCACCCCCGCGTGCGTCCCGCCTCCCCGGGAACTGCCGGCGCTGACCTCCCGCACGATCAGCTCCGCGAGCCCGGGTTCCAGCTCCAGACCCACGGCCCTCGCCGGACTGGTCACCGCCTCGCGCAACTCCGCGGTGGTCAGCGGCCCGAGCACCATATGCCGGTGCTGCAGCGCGTCGGCCAGCTCGGGATGGCCCAGGCACTGCTCGTAGAAGTCGGCACGTATACCGAGCACCACACGTACGGGGGCGGGCTCGTCGGGTCCGGCGGCCGTGCAGACGGCGTGGAGGAGCTGGACGAAGACGCGCCTGCTCCCCTCGTCGGAGCAGAGGGTGAACGCCTCCTCGAACTGGTCCACGATGACCACCGGCCGCCCGGAGCCGGCCCCCGCACGCTCCACCCACGCGGCAACGGCCTCCCGCGCGGCCCGGGCGAACCGGGGGGTGCCGGGGGTGGGGGGCGGGGGCGGTACGGGGGCGGGGGCAGAGTTGGCGGTCTTCTGGGGCGGTACGGGGGAGTTGATCGGTTTCTGGTCCGGGTCCGGTGCAGGGGAGTTGACCGGTTTCTGGTCCGGGTCCGGGTCCGGTGCGGTGGCGGGCGCGGTGTCGGACGTACCGTCCCCGCCCCCTTCCCTATCCCTGTCCCCTTCCCTGTCCGTATCCCTGTCCGGGACGAGGTACGCAAGCTCAGGGATCCGGCGCGTCAGCTCCGCGAGCGGATCCCCGCCCGGGACGAGCTGAAGGACCGCCCCCGCCCGGCTCCCGCCACCGCCCGCAGCGGGTACACCGTTCCGCAGTGCCCCGTTCCGCAGTGCGGGCACCAGTCCGGCGTTCAGGAGGGAGGACTTCCCCGACCCCGAGGCCCCCACGAGCATGACCAGCCCTCCCGTGGTCTCCGTCGCCCGGAGCTGAGCGAGGAGGGCGTCCCTGCTCCGCTCCCGGCCGAAGAACCACCGGGCGTCCTGCTGACGGTACGGAGCCAGCCCCCGGTAGGGGCAGACCCCACCCGGTACGTCCGCGGCCTCGCCCGAAGGGCGCCGCCGCTCCTCCACCGCGGGTGCGGCCGGGCCGTCGCCGACCGGGTCGGCCACCGCCCGCTCCCACAGACGCTGCCACTGCGCCAGGTCGTACAGCCCGGCGGAGACGGGCGCGGGCTGCGCACGCCGCGCCTGGGGAATCAGTACGTGCAGGACGGCCGCGAGGGCGACGAACTGGGCGGGAACGTTCCTGGCCCGCCGCCAGTCGCTGATCCGCTGGGCGGAAACCCGTACGGGCCGACCGCGTTCGTCGAGCCGCTGGAGCCGGACGACCGCATCGGACACGCTCTTGAGGGGAGGATTGCCGGCCTCCTTGTACAGCAGCGCGAGACGTTCCGCCAAGGCTGTGCGCGCCCCTGAGTCGGAACTCAAGGTCTCCACCCCTCACTTCCCCCGCACCTGATCCCCGTACCTGAATCCCGTACCTGATCGTCCGGACCGGAAAAGTCAGCTTATCCGGCTGACCTGCGGTGAGTCCTCGAACCGGACCCCGGACCGCCCACCGCGACAGCCGTAGCTGGCAGGATCACGACCCAGCAGCGCACCGCCCGTGCGGCGCCCGGCCGGACTACCAGCACAGCGCTCGGAGAGACCCGTCATGACGCCATCTGTTCTCGGTCACATTCCACCGAATCCACGAACGGACACCGGCCGTCGCGCCGACTGACCCCCGCGAACCCGTGAAGCGCGTCCCGCCCGGACCGCTGCCGCACCGACCACGGGCCCGCCCTTCCTCGACGATCCACACCGCCGCGCCGGCACGCCGCGGACCCATGCTGCCCGCGTTCGGTACCGGTCCCCACAGGGGAGGGACCGGTACCGAACGGCGAGGCGGGGCCGGGGGGCGTCCGCCTCACTGACACATGGGCTCACCCGCCCACTGGCTCACTGACGCACCGGTCTACCGGCGCACCGGCTCACCCGCCCACCGGCACCGACTGACCACCTCACCGACTGACCGGCACCGACTGACCGCCTCACCGGACGGCGTACCCGTCCCACAGCGGCCCGCCCGCTCTCTCCAGCACCTCTGTCACAGCCGCGGCGAAGGCGCTCGTTTCCCCGGCGACGGCCGGCACGACGGCTTCGGTGAGCGCGCGATGCAACCCGGGATCGGCCGCGGCCAGCCGCCGAGACAACCACTTGCCGCTGCCGAGCCAGTGCCCGCCCACCAGCAGGACCAGCTCCGACGCCCGCTGCAGCATGTGCGCGACCAGGTGCACCCGCTCGGCAGGATCCGCGCAGCCACGAAGGTCGTCCATCAGATCGGTCAGGATGTACCGCTGGTACTCCCGCTCCGCTTCCGAGAACGGCGCCGGCCCCGCCGCCCACCGCTCCCGCGCCTCGGCCTGAAGCGAAGCCCCCAGCCCGCCCCCGTCCCCGCCCTCGTCCACCAGAAGCAACCCTTCGGAACACATGGAGAGCAACGGCGAATTCCGTTTCGCGGTCTCCTCTTCGGCGAAGCGGTGCCAGACATCCGGGGTCTGCACAAACAACTCCACCGGCCAGCCGCGGTACACGAGGTTCTCCCGACCGGGCGCGGGCGGCCCGTCGAGGAGGACCACGATGTCCAGATCGGAGTGGGGCGTCCGGCGCTCGGTCAGCACACTCCCGGCAAGAAAGGCCGCCCGAACACCGGGAAACCGATCGAGCACCAATGCACGGGCAGTGATCACGGGGTCGTCCATACGGGAACCCTACGGATACGGCTTCCGGGGACACAGCGATTTGTTCACACGAGGACCGTGTACATGAGAAGGCGTCCCAGCGGGAGCTGCGACATTCCGCGCACATGGAACAGGTGAGGCGCCTACCGCATGCGGTAGGCGGGGTCAAGCAGCATGTCGAGCACCTGGACGGCCTGCTGAAGCGTGCGTACGGCCGCTTCCGGTGCCACACCTTTCGGGCGACGAACGCCTGCGGACTTCGGCCGCGGGGCTCGGGCTCAGGCCAGCTCGACGAGCACGAGGGCATCAAGGTGTGCCGCCTGCTCGACGACCACGGTTCGCACGACGTCGCGGTCGTGCGCCGTGGTAGGCGAAGCGGCAGTCGCCAGAGGCGAGGGCGTCGAGAAGGGTGAGGACCACCGTCGCGGCGCTGCCGGAGGTGCAGACCAGCGGGCTGCGCGACCAGCGCGTGCGGGCGGAGGAGAAGGAGGGGCGCCTGCACGAGGAACTGGCGGACCAGGAAGCAACCGTGATCGAGACCGGCCGCACACTGCGCGGCGCTCTCAGCCGCCCGGAGATCGTCATCGGAGCGGGACTGGATCGTACGCGCGCTCCCTCGACGGGATGGCACCCACGGCATTGGCGATACGGTCCTTGGCCGCTTGTTCGTCGGCGAGGATCTTCTCCTCGGATGATCCGACGGCGGCCTCCCGGGCCCGTAGATCCTGCTGAGCGGTGAGTAGTTGTCGGTGGCGGAGCCGGTAGCCCTCTTCCGCCTCCGTCCGCTTCTCGCGGGCCCCCGCGTACCGCCGGTCGTCCGCCTGGCTTCCGCTGAGCCGGGCAACCGTACCGTTGACCGCCCTGCGCAGGTGGCCGACGCCGGTGAGCAGCGAGGCCAGGGCGGTGCGCACACGGTCCAGTGCGACGGCGTCGGTGGGCAGGTCATGGGCGGTCGCGGTGGCGTCCGCCTCGGAGCGCGCCGAAACAGCCAGGGCGCGGGCCTCCTCCGCCTGGCGTGCCGCCTCGGCCGCCTTGGCGGACAGCGCTCGCGCTGCCCTCTCCTCCGAGGCATGGGTGTTCCAGGCGTCGGAGAGCCGCTGCGCCCGAGGGAAGCCGTGTTCCGCTCGCGTCAGGGCCCGTCGCCGGGAATCGGCTGCGGCGAGCACGGTACGGGCTTCGGTCAACTGTCCTTCCACCTGGCCGAGCCGGTCTTCCAGCTCGGCCAGTGCCCTCCGCCGGGTCTCGGCCCGCACCGCTGCGCCCACGTACTCGGCGGCGCGTTTGTGGTGCTGCCCGCGGAGGGCTCCCAGTCGCCAGCTACCGTCGAAGTGGACCGCACTCGCGGTCGCCGTCCCCCCGTCCGTCGTCCTCGTGGCCGGTGCGAGCACGATGGCTGACAACAAGTGCTCCACCTGGTCAGATGTGATGCCGCTGTCCGGCTGCGCGACCGGTCGCAGGGCTGAGGCGAGGGTCTGTGCCACCGGCAGCGGGTCGTGGGCCGGAGCCGCGTCGAGAAGGGTGTCCCCGGAGAGCGGGTCGAGAAGGGCGCCGCCCGTGCTGACCACCGCGTCGAGAAGGCCACTCGCCTCCAGCGCCGCCTCCAGACCGGACCGGTCGTCGGCGGTCAGGTGATCGGCGAAGTCCACCAACCGGTAGAACGGCGCCCCGTTGGCAGGGTCTCGCCCCACGCTTCGGTGGTACGGGGCCGGAGGCTCCGGGTCCGTACGGCGCTCCCAAGCCCGCCTCTCCTCCGCCAGGCGGTCCATCTCCTCCCCGAGTCGGCCGACGCCGACCGCCAGGGTGTCGCGATGCCGGGTGAGGGCGTCCGCGTACGGCTCAAGAGCCAGATGTGCCGTCTGCCGCGCGTGGGTGTCGATGCCGGCCGGGAGCGTGCGGGAGGAGAACGCCGCGTCGGAGTCGGCCGCGCAGGCCACTTCGGAGAGGACGGCGTCCAGCGGCGGGCACTCGGGCCCCGCTGCGGTCCGCGTCTCGCGCACCCATGCGGCGACCTCGTCAGCGTACTCCCGGCTCTCCTCAGCGACCTTCTGCCGGCTGACTTCGAGACGGTCAGCGGCCTCCTCCGCCTCGCCCTCCAGCCGTTCCCGCATCTCGTCGGCCCGCATCGCACTGCCACGAGCCTGGTCGGCCAGCGAGGAGAGGCGGGCCACCTCCTGCACCATCCGCTGCCGGTTCCGTACGACGGTCTCGCGGCCCCCAGCTGCTGCTGCCAGGACCGCAGTCCGGCCTCCGTCGTCGCCAGGTCCACCCTCACCACAGGTCGGTGCCGTACGGTCTGCGATTCCCCGTCCGGGCCGGTCAACTCCATCTGCGTCGACGAGGAACGGACGGTGTGCGGCAGTGCGACAGCCTCGCCGAGATGCGCGGCGGGAAGTACCGCCCGCTCTGCCTGTGCCAGTAGCTCCCGGTGCTCCGTGGCCAGTTCGGTGAGCCGGGCGCCCAACTCCTGGCCGCCCTCGTCCAGCCGTTCGGCCGCGCTCTCCTCCGCCTCGTGCGCGCCGCGCAACGCGGCGAAGGCGGTCATGGCCGCGGTGTGCAGGGCTTCCACCGTGCTGCGGCGCTCCGACAGCTCGTGCAGGCTGCGGTAGGCGTGGCTGTCGTGCAGGGCGGCGAGTTCGGTCCGGGCGGACTCCTCCTCCTCGCGGAGTGTCCTCAGTCCCTCCTCCGATTCCTTCTCACGTTCCCTCAGGACGCTCGTCTGCTGGGCGGCGTCCCCGGCGTTCCGGCGGCGCTCGGAGAGCGTGTCGAGTTCCCGGCGCACGTCCCTCGCCGCGGAGCGCAGGACTCCGGCGAGGTAGCGGCGATAGTCGGAGAGGAAGGTGCGAAGGCCGCGTCGGTACGTTCCAGGCGCCCCAGTTCGGCCCGCACGGTGTCCAGATCGTGGAGGTTGCGCGCCACCTTCTCGACCACGTCCTCGTCGAGTCCGGGCAGGGTCTCGCTCAGCAGGACGGCCAGACCGCCGTGCTCGATGCGGTCCCCGACCGTGGGCCGCCGCAGCCGGTGCAGGAGCTGGGTGAGGTTGCGGTAGCGAGTCGCGTCCGTGATCCCGAAGAGTTCCCGGGCCACGCGGGCACGGTGTTCCGCCGCTCGGTCCGTCGTGTTGCCGGAGCCGACGATCTCCTTGAGCCGGTCGACGGCAAGGGGTTTGCCCGCTTCGACCAGGTGCAGGTCCTCGCCGACGCGCAGCGGGGTGACGAAGAAGGTCGGCACAGCCTTCTGCGCCGACTTCGAGGCGCGGATCGCGGCGCCGAGCGTCAGACAGCGGTGGTCGCCGGCCGCGTCCGTCCCTCGGAATTCCACCCACAGATAGCCGAGGCGGTTGGTCTGCTCGAAGCCGTCCAGCATCAGCCAGGCGAGCGTCGTCCGCCCGGTACCGGTGGCGTCGAGGGCCCGGGAGTCACCGTCCAAGAGGTACGGGAGCAGCATCTCCAGGGCCTTGGACTTGCCCGCCCCGTTCTTGCCGCGCAGCAGCAGCAGCCGTCCGTCGCCGAAGGCGAACTCCTGCTCGTCGTACTGCCAGACGTTCTGGATGCCCGCCCGGTGCAGCCGGAAGCGCGTACGCGCCGCCTCTGTGTGACCTGAACGCGGAAGGGGAACGAGACCACGAGCATCGGCGGTCATAGCGGCAACTCCTGCTGTGCTTCGGTGGATTTGTTCCGTCCGCCCGTCGTCGGCACGGTGACCTGGGTGGCGTAACGGGCCGCTGGGGCGAGCAGGACCCAGCCCTCGCCGCCGCTGGGGCGGGCCGCCCGGACGTCGGTGACCTGGCGTCCCTCCGGCAGCTCGTCGGCGTACTCCTCCGGCAGCCCCGCTCCCTCGGATCGCAGCGGGCCGGCCGGGGCGATCAAGCGCATGCGGGAGAGCAGGCCCAGCACGGCTTCGCGCAGGGCGTCGGGGTCTTCGAGGTAACCGCGCTGCCAGTTGCTGCGCTGCCCGTACTCGGCGATCAGCCCGGCCAGCAGCTCATCCACCACACCATCCGGAACGGCGACCCCGACGACGAGGACACCCCCGGTCGCGGGATGTCCGGGTTCAGCCGGGCGGAGCCGCTGCACCAGCCTCTCCACCAGTAGCAACGCCGCCTGGGCGACAGTCCCCGTCCCCGGCAGGTGGAGATCGGTCAGCTTCTCCTCGGGGTCGACCAGGCTACTCCCTCGGCCCGGATCTCCGTCTCCAGGCCCAGGAGTTCGAGGAACGCCTGGGCCTCCCGGCGCTGGCGGGTGCGGAGCCAGTCACGTTCGGTGTCGGTCAGTTCGTCGAGGTGGACGACAGGGGTTTCGACGAGCATCCGGCGCACGTAGGTGCGCGGTCCTCCGAACCCCGGGTCCGCCGCCCGCCGGACCAGGTCGGCGCCGTCCCGCGACTGGGCGAGCGGTCCGGCCACGATGACACGGGCGAGCTCCCGGTCGACCGTGATCAGCGCCTCCCCGTCGGCCTCCTGAGCGATGACGCCCACGTGGCCGTGGGTCTCGATCAGGACGCCCCACTCGACGAGCTGCCGCAGAGCCGCGACCAGCGTCCGCTTCCCGGCCGCTCGTCCGGTCTCCTCCAGCTCGATGTCCGCGTCGGCCGCCGCAGCCCGGATGTCGGCGACGAGCTGCGACAGCAGTACCTGCTCCGGCGCGGTGACCAGCACTGACAGGGCCAGAGCCAGACACGCGTAGGTGCGGGGTGAAGGGCATGCCGGTGGATCGTACGAGCCAGTGCCCCGACCGGGCTCCGAGCCCGGCCTTGAACAGCCGGGCGTAGGAGCTGTCGACCAGGAGGCGGTAGCCGAGCACTTGCTGAAACCGGCCGCCCAGCCAATCGGCGTGCCTGCGGACCAGCGGAAAGAGGTCGGCGTGCGGGCCGTCCGATGTGACCAGCGGGCGGGCGAGCAACAGCCGTGCCGCGGTGCGGCGTTCGGTGGCCAGAGCCACGTCGTGGGCGGAGGGAAGTGTCATGTGACGCTCATCTCCCGTTGCCGCCGACGGACGCGCCGTGCGACCGCGTGGGAAGCGCCTCGCTCTCGGTCGGCTCCGCTCCTTCCGCCGAGACGGCCGTCCTGTGGACTGCCGGCTCCAGGTCGTCCAGCAACAGATCCCCGTCGGCCGAGCGCAGAAGCGTGCGTGCTCCCGTCGTACGGTGCACCGTGAGCCGGATGCCCAGATCGATGTCCTCGCTCCACGCCGCGTCCAGCCCGAAGCCCCGCCTCTCCTGCCCGTCCGCTGGGGCGTGGCGCCTGAGCTGCGCGTTCCCGAGCGCCGTGGCCAGCAGCTCCAGGAGCAGGCTGAGTGCCGCCGACGTGAGCCGTACGCCGTCGAAGCGGCCGGACGCGCTGCACAGCTCGTCCGCGGCGGCGCTTCTCTCGGCGGCCCGCTGACGCGCCGCCTCCCGCAGTCGTTCCTTCTGCGCGGAATGGTCCTCCACCGATGCTGTCCGGCCCCGCTGGGCGCGGCTGCCCCTCTCGCGCAGCGCGACCGGCACCTCGACCACCGGGCCGGTCCACCAGCTGGTGTAGGCGGGCACCACCTCGTCGGATGCGGGCGGTATGCCCAGGTGGCGGGCGCCGTACAGACCGAAGGCGGCGACGGCGATGTCGTGCGCGTCCTGCGGCGCGGACTCGTCGAACCACCGGGCCAGCCGCAGCAGGTCCCGACGCCGCGACATCTCGCCGGTGGCCGAGCGCAGCATCCGCTTGGCGTTGGCCAGCAGGGACTGAAGGGCCCGCAAGGTGGCGTCGCGCAGCTGGTCGACCTGGCTGCCCTGCCCGTCGGTGTCCTGGAACCAACCCCGCAGCCCTTCCCAGTCCGTGAACTCGCGACCCCGGCTGCGCTGCACGCGGGTCTCCGTACTGCCCTCGCTCTGCGCCGGCAGCCCGGCGAGCCCCTGTGCGTGCGCGTCCAGCTGCTCCAGCAGGCCGGGGAGACGGGGCCAGAGCGTGTCCAAGGCTGCCGAGATGCGGGGGGAAAGGACACGTCCTCCGTGATCGCCTCGACGTAGTCCAGGAGGAGTTCCTTGAAGCCCTGGTACTCGCCGCTGTCCAGGTCGTACCGGGCGAGCACCTGGCCGAGATAGGCGTAGAAGTCCCGTACGGAGTCCGCGAACCCGGTGAACTGTACGAGCAACGTGCTGACCCGCTCCAGCCCGTCCTGCGGGGGGATGCCGCCCGGTTCGGCGACCCGCTCGGCCAGCTCCCGCAGCCCCCGCTCGACGAGGGCGAGCAGTTCGTTGCTCACCTCACGGGCGGCGTCGGCCTCGGCCAGCACGCCGTCGGCGTCTCGCTGGACGCGCTCGCCCAGCCGCGACAGCTGGTAGCGGGCCCGCGAACGCTGGTACTCCGTGATGCTGGACGCCTTGACGGTGTGGCTGCCGTGCAGCAGGTTCCCCCACTTCACCAGCTGTTCCAGCCGCGCGGTGAGGGGGTCGGCGTCGAGCCCGGCGGCGGTCGCGCCCCCCTCGCGCAGCTTCGCCATCACGTCCGGGACGGCCAGGTCGGCCAGGAGGGTGCCGCAGAAGACCCGCATGATCGCGAGGTACTCCAGCCGCTCCGGCGCACTGAGGTACGCGTACGCGTCGAGGCGGCGGCGCGTCTCGTCGTCGTCGGGTGCAGAGGGCACGTCGCCGGGTTCCGGCTGGGTGCCGAGTGCGGCTTCCTCCATGTCTGCGAGGTTACGTGGCGGCTCCGACAAGCGATGCGGGGTGGCCGGAACTGGTCTCCCGGCAACCGGCGGAGCAACTCCGGACAGCTGGAGTCAGAGCGCCCCGCCGGACCAGGGGCAGGTCAGAGCTCGCCCCCGCTGCTCGTCGGTGTCGTACAGCCGCCAGACCGGCCAACGGGCCGCCTCTCTCAGGACCGGTCCTGACCTGCTGTTTTACTGTTCGGGTGGGGAAATTGAGCTACAAGTTCGCGCCGGTCAGCCCACGAACGTCTCCTGAGACTCATCGGATTCCGGATCGTTCCCCTCTGGTGCATGGTGCTCCGCGGTCCTGCGCCGCAGGTTCTCCACGTCGGTCAGGATGCCGACCAGCATCGTGTGCAGGTCGTTCAGCTGGTCCGCCGGGACGATCGGAGTGTGGTCACCGACTTCCGGCTCAAGGGCGTGCAGATGATCAAGGGCGTCCCGGGCGCCCTGCACCCCGAGATGGAGGGTCCTGCGGTGTGCGGCGGCACGCTGGCTGGGAGGTGGCGGAGGGTCCTCGGCGCGGGGAGCCTGGGTGGGGAGGGTGGGTGAAGCATCCTCGGTCCCCTGAGCGGCGCCGTACAGGAACAGCGCCGTCACGGGGTCCGTGGTGACGGGCTCCTCGCCGTACGAGCCACTGGTGGAGGCACCGCCGCTGGCCAGCGGCGTCTCACCGTTCGACGAGAGCACCGCTGGAGCCCGAACCGGCGCAGGATCCGCGGCCGACGTCGGCGATTCGGCCTGCGCCGCGCGTTCCGGGTCCGAGGCCACGACGACATCCCATTCGTACAGGGGCATTGGCACGCCATTGGTGTCGCGGGCGATGTGGTCTGGGGCGTCAAGGTCGACTTTGAAGTACACGTACGGCGGTTCGTCGGATGCTGCCGACTCCTTGCCGGTCAGGCTCTGCCTGGGCACGGAGTTCTGCGGCAGGTCTTCACTGCGGAAGGTGTTGGCGGCGAGCGCGAGTGTCCACAGGCCGAGTTCGTTCGACGGGCGTGAGAGCCCTTCGATGACCTTGTTCACGTCCAGCCGGAACGGGACGCCGCCCTTCTCCTTCTTACCCCCCAGCGACGAGCCGACGTTCCTAGTGAGGAGCTTGTCGGCGATCAGCGCGATACCGCCGGCCACCGCCAGGGTGAGGCGGGCGTCGTCGTCGCCGTCCATCGCCGGTGCGATCAGCTCGGTGAAGTCGTCGGCGGGCCGTGGGGTCCAGCCCTTGGTGACGTCGGTCGACAGCACACCACCGTTGTTCCAAGCATTTCGGGCCTGCTTGGTGACGAGTTTCTTCTTCGCACGCCAGGGCAGGTCGATGATCGGGCCGAGCAGTTCGCCAAACCCCTTCATGCTCATTCGCTGGCCGCCTTTGATGGCCTTGGCCTGGTCCTTGAGAAGCTCCAGGAGATCCGGCCGAGTAAGTGCGCTGACCAGGTAGATTCCACGCCACAGGGCGGTCCCGGGAGCAGCCGGATCGCCTCCGAAGACCTGTGGAAGCTCGGCCACGGGAATGCGGCCGACGGCAAGGCCGTACACCGACTGGAGATCAGCTGTGTTCCAGCGTGGATCGCCTTGCTGGATGATCCGCTTCAGGGCCCGGGTGACAACCTCGATGTTCTTGGCGGCTGCGTCCCACTGCATGAACTCGACGTGCACTGAAGCCAGTACGGAACGAATGGCGTCGTCAAAGATGTCCTCCGGAGACAGTACGCGGCCCTCGTGTCCCTCTACGCCGACGGCGATCTGTGCCGGAACTACGTAGGACTGGGCGATTTGAGCGGCCCGAAGCCCCGGTGCCGTCCCTTTCATCTCATTGTGGAACTCCTGCCTGAGTTCCTGCCGCCACCGAGCCCGGCCGGTGGCCAGTCGCTGTTCGAGCCCGGGCCCTGCGGCAGTCCCTGCCGCAGAAGCGCTGCCGAGCAGTGCTTCTGCGGCCAGGTTGGCCACTTCGGCGGCATCGGCACCGTGCCCGGCCAGTACCGCCCAGGCGCTGGCGAGTCGCGTGATGCCGTCACGGACAACGAGAACGTGGATCGGGTCCGCGCCGTCCTCGAAGGTGATCTCCACGGGGTGGGTGATCAGGTTGCGGGTGACGGATCGTGTGAGGATAGAGGTCGCGTAGCTGTTGAGCGACAGAGTCGCGTGGATGGTCTGCCACACGTGATTCCGAAGGTGGGCGAGGTTCTCGTAGCGGTATTGCACGATCGCAGCGGGGCGGCCCTCATGGGTGATTCCTTGGACTTGCGGGTCGGGCACCTCCATGACCTCCATGCCGGTACGAGGCTGGGGACCTGGGAAGAGCTCGCTGAGCAGGACGCGGGTGACCACCGATCGCAGCGTCGCCCCTTCGACGTTCTCGATCATCAGGAGACCCGATGGCTCGTCCGCCGCAGGCTGGAGCTGAACTACCAGCGCTTCGGGTCGAGTTGTAGAGCGTGCTATGGCCCCCCACGAAGGGCCCGGCAGCCAGGTGCCCGGATTGGACCGGCCCGCGGTGGTCACCGCCGTGCCATGAGTGTCGGTCGGGTCTGTAGGGAGTTCGGGCGAAATGTTGGTTACCCGGATCGGTTCCGTCCCCCAAAGAACGTCGAGGGAAAGAGCAGCGGGGATTCCGGTGGTCATGGGCGCAGATCTCCAATGAGTGGTCCGAAGTGGCCTGCGGCGGTCATGAGGACGGGCGGCACGTGACGACCGCCGTCCCGATTGCTATGAGGAGATTTCTCCCGGGATGTTCTTATCTGCCCAGCTCATCTCTGAGGAAGCAAGGGCGCCCTGCAGGTCTTGTGTGGGTAGCACCGGTGTTGATAGGCGGCGCATACCGCGAGCTTTGCGGGCGTCAGGAGATGCTTGACGTCGGTCGCAAGGCAAGGAAGGGCCCTCAGTGCGGGTGATTCCGGGGTCGGGGGTTCAAGAACTGGATCGCGGCCGTAAGTCGGTTCCAGGTAATAGCCCGGCTGGTATGGGTCAGGGCCAGCCCCGAGGTGCGTCCGGCGAGCCGAGTGCACAATCAGCTGAGCACGTCATGCTCAGTCTGTCGGGAATGCCGTTTGGGTATATGAGTGATGAGCGGTTCGGGGGACTCGGCGAGCACCTCGATGAGTTGCCTGGCGTGCTGGCATGCTGTCGCCTCAGCGCCTCAGCGCCTCAGCGCCTCAGCGCCTCAGCGCCTCAGCGCCTGT